>VFJM01000149.1 GCA_009886055.1 Geobacter sp.
GCCAGCCTTCAATGCCTTTACCTTAGCTCGCTCGGCATCGTACTCTTCGCGAGCCTTTGCGAGCTTGACTCCGTCTGGATGGTTTTTGTCCTTATAGGTGCCAAGATTCAAAAAACGTCTTTGACCATCCACACGGTACATGTAGAAGAACACTTTGCGTCCCGATGGCAGCACCCGAATCCCGAATCCACCCTTTTCCCTGCAAGTGTACTCTTTCTCTTTTGGGCCTTGTGCTTGTATGTACTTATCGCTTAGAATGACGGCCATATTCCCTGCCTTCAGTTTTTTGTTGCCGTTTTGTTGCCGTTTTATTGTGAGCAACTGTGAGACAAATTGAGACCCATTGACAACGCTGTTATTTGGTACTATTATAAAAAAGTCATATTGTCAATATGTTAAAGAATTATTTTAGGGTGGGATGAGATAGGGTGAGACTGGCAGAGAGTGGTTATAAATTAAATACTACCTGCTTCGGGAGCAGGGGGTCGCAAGTTCAATTCTTGTCATCCCGACCATAAAATACAAGGGGTTATGGCGTATGCTGTAGCCCCTTTTTGTTTAATTCTCTTTGTGTAACCCCTGGCGTCCTTGCTACCTATTTCAGGAAATCGAGGGTACCAATGAACAAGGTCAGTCTGAATATCGAAGAAGCACTAAAGGACGTTAATGACTGGGGTGCATTGCAGGTTACAGACAAAGGTGATTACGCCGGTTGGGCAAATCCTGAAAGCGGGCTTGATATCGGAAACATCGGTGGCTCTATGGCCTGTTGCTCAAAGAGGTTGCGCCCGGTCTGACGGCAAAGGACATCCAATCCGTGACTGGACCGGAACTGATTATCAGTCCGGATTTGAAAGGAATTGAATTTTGAAAAATGTATTGCAAACAAAGGTAGAGTTGTATCTGCGTAACCATAATGTCGCAACTCTTGCTACAGGAATGGACGGTGACTTGTGGGCGGCGGCGGTCTTTTATGCCAATGAAGGTTTCACCCTCTATTTTTTATCTTCTCCAACGAGTCGTCACATCTTGAACCTGGCCAAGTCGCCTCGTGTTGCCCTAACCGTTCAGGAAGATTATTCGGACTGGCTGAAAATTAAAGGAGTGCAACTGGAAGGAACCACCACAGAAATTTCCGGTACTGAGGAAAAACATGCCATAAAAATTTATGGTGAAAAATTTCCAGCAGTCGGGCTTATGGGTAACGCGCCGCTTTCTATTGTCTCTGCCTTGTCCAGGATCTGCTGGTACAAGGTTATTCCCCAACGACTGTATTTCATTGATAACTCTCTGGGATTGGGACATCGCGAGGAAGTTTTGCTGTAACGTTTTAAAGTTCCCTTGTTTCTCAATTCCTTCTCAGCCACAATATATTGTTGCGTAGGATGGTTGGGAGCGCCCTATGCCCATTCTTCCTAGGCATCCGGCAAATATTTTGTTACGGGATTGCAATCCCCGTGGTGCGGGCTATAATTATCTTTTGATTACCATTAATCGGGAGGACAACCATGATTGTGTATGTTATGCGGCACGCCGAAGCGGTAGAGGGAAGTGCCACCCTGCAGGACGAATGGCGCTATCTGACTGAAAAGGGGAGGGTGGCGGCTAAAAAAACCTGCACATCGATTGCCAAGATAGGCCCCAAGCCGCGGCTGACCATTACCAGTCCCCTGACCCGTGCGGTACAGACAGCCGAGATCGCCGCTGAAAAGGCCTGCAGGAAAAATGTGGTTGTCGCAAGCGGACTTCTCCTGCCGGGAGCCGACATCGGTGAACTGGTTACGCACCTGAAGAGTTGCAAGGATGCCAGGCGTGTCCTGCTGGTTGGTCACGAACCCCAGCTTGGTACGTTGGTTGCTACTTTGCTCGGCTGCGAGGATGAGTCAATCTTGTTGAAAAAAGGCGCCTGCGTTGCGTTGAAACTTGACCTGGATAATGGTGAAAAGCCAGCCGATTTTCTCTGGTATCTGGTACCTGGCAAGAAAAAAAATACAACCTTCAAAAAAGCATTTCTCCAAAAATAGATGGTTCCCTCTTCTTGAGCCGGAAGTTCATCACCCCTTCCTCCGTTCATGCTTAACTCCGCCATTGCACACGCAAGAACTTTCGTGCATAAACTGGCAGAACGTCAATTTTTCCGCCAACCGGTTTCGGCTGAACCCGGCAACAGGAATCCGCATGAGCAGTCACCCCTCACATAACCGCACGCGCTGGACAGTGTTCGCTACTCTGGCGTTGATGTATATTCTGGTCTATTTTTACCGCGTTTCGCTGGCGGTGGTGGCTGGTGATATCTCTCGCGAACTCCACCTGACGCCGGAGCAGCTCGGTTCTCTCTCGGGGATCATGTTCTACGCGTATGCCGCCGCCCAGCTGCCTCTGGGGCCGATGATCGATCGTCTGGGAAGCAGGTTGGTCATCAGCGGGTGCGGGGTGCTGACCACGCTTGGCGGGATTCTGTTTTCACAGGCCGACACGGTCGCGATCGCCATGATCGCCCGGGTGCTGATCGGCATCGGTACCGCGTCGGTATTGATGGCGACCTTTACGCTCTTTAGTCACTGGTTCAGCAAGCAGGAGTTCGGGCGGGTCTCAGGCTTCATGGTGGCGCTCGGAAACCTCGGCAATCTTGTGGCCACGGCACCTCTTGCGCTGGCTGTCGGGACCTTTGGCTGGCGGAATTCCTTTCTTGTTGTTGGTGCTGTACAAGCGGCAGTGACTCTGCTGGTCTTCTGCAAGGTTCAGGACAAGCCGGCTGGAAGCACCGGGCACGAAGAGGCTGGATCAGTCCCAAAAACTGAGATGATGGCTGCCTGGGGTGAAATTTTCGGAACCCGCGATTTCTGGTTCCTGGGAGTTCTTGCGTTTTCCTGGTATGGAAATTACCTGGCGCTGCAGGCATTATGGGGAGGGCCGTATCTTATGGAGGTGCTGCATCTTTCCCGCGAGGCTGCCGGAAGCATGCTGATGTTCACCCCCTTCGGATTTATCGTCGGCAGTCTGGTTATCGATACCGTTGCCCGGCGCTTCTTCAGATCCTATAAGAAAACCCTGCTGGCGGGGCAACTGCTGCTGCTGCTTTTCATGTCGGCCTTTCTGGGGTGGGCCGAAGCCATGCCGCTGCCGTTGCTGGCGGGTCTGTTTTTTATCATCGGGCTGGCCGTTTCCAGCGGGGTGATGGTTTATCCTATTATCCGCTCTATGTTCAGGGTGAGTATCGTCGGCACTGCACTGACGTCGCTTAATTTCTATGTATTGATGGGGGCTGCGGTGACGCAGCAGGTCATGGGGGTCATTGTGGGAGCGTATGGTGATGCGGCAGGCGGTATATCTGCGGGGGCACTTCATGCGGCCTTTATATTCCCAATGGCGTGTTTGGCGCTCTCCCTCGCCCTCTATTCCCGCGCCCGGGAGTATGGCCAGCTGAGCTGATGCCCCTTCTCGCCTAATCCAGCTCTTCCCCGACCTCTTCCATCTCCCGTGTAATCTCCTTCAGGGCGGCATCCTTGCGTCTGAAAAACGTCACCAGCCAGTAGCAGATAAAGTAGGCCGCCACCGCAGCGAAGAACCCGATTATGGAGCTTCCCAGCAGGATAGACTTGGCGTAGGGCTGGAGAGTGTGCCAGTCAAGATTCGTGAAGGTGAGCGCCATGGCCGGTTTTCCCCGCAGGAACCTTCCCAGGTTGTAGCTGGCCACCAGGACAGGAACCATCGTCAGCGGAGTATTGATCCAGGCCCCGGTGATGCAGGTCAATTTGTTGAGGCGGAAGATAAAGGCCAATGCGATGGCCAGGGGTGTGTGCAGGCCGAAGAAGGGGGTAAAGCTGATGAAAACGCCAACGGCAAAACCGGCGGAAATGTGGCCGGGATGGGCATCCAGCGAAAGGATTTTTTTGAATTGCAGCTTGAGCTTGTCGATAGTTATCATAGCGGCCTCGATTGCCGGTAACTCTACGATCATTAAGTTCATTTTGTCAATTTAATAGACTTCACGAACTCGTTTTTCTCTGTTATAAGAAGGATTAATAACGCGCGGGAGACTGAAATGAACCGGTTAAAGTATTATTTAGCAGCATTCTTTCTACTCATAGTCATGAACCAGCCGGTGACAGCAGACGACAGTACTTGTTCGTACACCAAAAGCGTGCAGCAGGGGAGAACCACATTCGATGTCAAGAGCCGTCCGGTGGTCGGCTGTGATGTGCAGATCGTCACGGTGGCCGTGCGGCGCGGCGGCAAAGATGCTGCCGTCGTGAAGTCGGATGTTGATTACCTGGCACAATCTGCCAAGGCTGTCGATCTGACCGGTGACGACACTCCTGAACTGGTCATAACCAGCCGGACATCCAAGGGTGTAGTGACAGAGGCGCTGGACGTTTATTGGCTGGACGGCACGACCCTCCGCCGGGCAGTGGTGCCGGAGCTTGACGATAAAAGCGGCTACAAGGGTGGCGACAGTTTCGGCCTTAAAGGTCGCCTGATTGTCCGGACCATACCGATCTATCGTGATGGCGACCTGGCCGGGAAGCCCACCGGCGGAACCCGTTCGCTCAAGTATGAATTCCGGAAGGGGGCATTAACGCCATATGTTCCGGCAGCCGCCCCCCTGGCGGTTACCGGAATTACGGCAA
>VFJM01000278.1 GCA_009886055.1 Geobacter sp.
CCCGAACAACATTGTCAATTCTCGATTTGCTGAGGGAAATCAACCAAAAATTGAAATTGACTATTATATTGATCACGCATGAAATGGATGTGTTGAAGTATCTGTGCCGTAACGCGGCAATTATTGACGCCGGTGAAATAATCGAGACCGGGACGGTGCAAGAGCTCTGCACGAACCCGCGCAATGAGACTACCCGCCTTTTTTTCGGTTTCAATCAACAGGCCGCTCCCGGATTAATCGCTGGACTATACTGATGCATGCTGAACGTGTCGATAACATGGTGATGTGCAATGCCGGATGATCTAGTGCCTCTATTGCTCGTCGGGTTCGGAGAGACCGTCTATATGGTAGTTCTCTCCACTATTGTCTCCCTTGTTCTCGGACTTCCTCTTGGAGTGGCCCTGGTTGTAACGGAACCGGGGCATATTTTACCTGCAGCCCGGATCAACAAGACTCTGGGTGCAATCGTAAATATTACCCGCTCATTTCCGACTATCATACTCATCGTCGTACTTCTGCCACTATCCCGGTTGCTTGTGGGGACATCTCTCGGGGCTTCTGCAGCTGTGGTTCCACTCTCAATTGGATCGGCTCCTTTCCTGGCACGCATAATCGAAAACAGCCTGAAAGAGATTGATCGCGGCAAAATAGAGGCTGCAGTTGCCATGGGTGCATCTCCGATTGAGATCATTTACAAGGTTATGATACCCGAGTGTCTGGCATCTCTGACGCTCGGCATCACAATGGCAATCATTATGATTACCGGCTTCACAGCAACCGCAGGGGCCATAGGTGCCGGTGGACTGGGGAGTCTTGCTGTCCGGTTTGGATACCAGCGTTACAGGACCGACGTAATGCTTGCTACCGTATTTGTACTGGTTGTTCTGGTTCAAACGGTTCAATGGGGGGGAGACATGATCGCCCGCCGGATCAATAAAAACCGCCATACGTTAAGCTGATTTTCCGAATCGGAACGTAAATACCCATATAAAAGGCAAAACATGAACATTTCATTCAAATATTTCAAGGGACCGGCAGTACTTTTCTCCATTTTATCCAGCTGCTTTTTTCTGACCGCCTGTAATTCCCCCAAACAATCAGCCACCGGTACGGCTGAAAAAGGTACCGGTATTACCTTAAAGATTGGTGCGGCAGTAACGCCTCATGCCGATATTCTCAATTTCATTAAGCCGATGCTCAAGACTCAAGGCGTGAATTTGGAGATTGTAGTGATCGATGAGGAAGGCTGGATGAACCCGGCTCTTGCTGAAAAGCAACTTGATGCCAACTACTTCCAGCATGTCCCCTACCTGAATTCAG
>VFJM01000015.1 GCA_009886055.1 Geobacter sp.
CACCAAGAGCCTGCGTCGGGTTGAGCCCGGCATCGTAAATACGGGGGTAGAAACCATTCAGGAGCAGGCTGTCGATGCCGGGTTGAATACCGGCGCCGGTAAGTTCTTCGATACTGAGCGGCAGCAGTTTCAGCAATGCGGTGCGACCGGCGAGGGATTGGCTGATGGACGTCATCACTTCGAACTGCTGGCTGCCGGTAAGAATGAACTGCCCCGGCACACTGCGCTCATCAACTATCGGCTGCAGGTAGGAGAGTAGCTGGGGAACGCGCTGTATTTCGTCGAGGATCGCTCCGTTAGGATACGATGACAGGAATCCGCGCGGGTCAGAGTGAGCAAACTCGCGGGTGTCCGGACTTTCCAGGTTGACATAGGGCTTGTCGGGGAAGGTGCCCCGGCAGAGGGTCGTTTTGCCGCTCTGGCGCGGGCCCGTGAGGGTGACAACCGGGTATTGACCGGCCAGTTGTTCCAGTACCGGTGTGAGTGTGCGCGTGATCATTGGACGAGTGTACGGTTTACGGGTGAAAATTGCAAGTTCAACTTTCAAATTCCCCCTATTCCACTCAAGACTTGGAACCAACCTCAACAAACAAGGCGAGTATTTATGGCGATGAATTACATTCGGGTACCTCATGAGGAGGTTTTTATGCCACTCCGCTATTTTTTTCGTGAAAGCAGGCGGTGACGTTCCTCAGGCACAACTCCCTGACTGATCACACAGCCCGCATAAACAGAAATATTATCAGATGTAGTACCAAAATCGTTTCTATGATGTTTTTTATAGGATATAATCCCACGATTGTTAAGACTGGAGGGTCCGGAAGATGAGTAAAAAAATAATTCTTGCCGTTGATGACGAGCCGAATATTTTGATGTCCATCGAGTTTATTTTGGACATGGAGGGGTATGAAGTCCACACGGCGCGGGATGGGGATGAGGCACTGGAAGTTGCCGAACGCGTTCGGCCGGATGTGATCCTGCTGGACATCAACATGCCCCGCAAAGACGGCTACGAGGTCTGCCGGATCCTTCGGGAACGGGAAAGCATGGCCGGGACAAAGGTGATCATGTTGACGGCCAAGGGGCAGGCCCTCGAAAAGAAGAAAGGGCTGGAGATGGGGGCGGACGAATATGTAACCAAGCCGTTCAGCGCCGATGAACTGCTCAATACGATTCGAACCTGTATCGAGTCATGACCGCGGTTCAGGAGGAAAAACCCCTCCGTACGGAAAAGAGTCTGCGACGCCGGATGGTAACAGCGCTCTTGTCTCTGGCGCTGCTGCCTCTGTTCGTCGCGATGGTCGGCCTGTACTTTGTGGTCAGCGACTATGTGGCCGAGATCCAGCGGCTCCAGCCGGCGTCCCAAGTGTACGAGCATTTCAACTCGATGTGCCTCCAGGTTTCCTTTTTCCTGGTCGTGTTCACCATTCTGATCGCCGCCCTGGCGTGGGAGTTGGCCAACCAGTTCCTCCGTCCTATTCTGAAGATTCGGCGGGGCGCCGAAATCGTTGCCCGCATCAACCTGAACCACCGGATTGAGCTTGATACCGGGGACGAACTGCAGGAGCTGGCCCTGGAGTTCAACCACATGGCCGAGAACCTGGGCAAGGCGTACGACGAGCTCGAAGGGCGTGTGCGTGAAGCGACCCGGACAGTGCAGGAGGAGCGTAATCGCCTGGCTACCGTACTTCGCACCATGGTCGACGGTGTGGTCGTAGCCAATGAAGCGGCTGAGACGATCCTGATGAATCCGCGGGCACGGATCATTCTGGATCTGGGATATACGTCCGGCATCGGGAGTCCTCTGTCGCGCATCTTCCCCAGTGATCGTCTCACCTTTCATCTGAAAAGACTGCGCCAGAGATGGGATCAAGGGCGGGAGACGGTAGAGGACGTGCTCTTTCCGCTCCTGGATGGAAAACTCCTCAAAGGTTCACTTTCGATTGTACCGGGGCCGGGGGGTGAGCGATCCGGATTCCTGCTCGTGTTTCGGGATTTGAACAGTAGCGGCGATGAGGGGAAAAATTTTGAAGAGACCCTGCGGGAAATGCCGCTGCTCCTGCGGGGGCCGCTGGCCTCATCCCGCTCGCTGGTCGAGACGCTCCAGCGGCACCGGGAGATGCCGGAGGAAAAGCAGATGGCGTTTCTGGATGCCGTTGAGGAGGAGATGAACCGTTTGAGCGAACGGGTTACGGCAATCGATGATGCCGCCAATGCGGCCCGGAGTTCGCGCTGGCCGGCCATTCCTTCGGACCCCCGCGATCTCATGGAGGAATCACTGCTTTTGGAGCCCGGGACTACGGTCGAGATCGAGGAGTACGACACCCCGATTCCTCCTGTGCTGGTCGAACCGTTTTCATGGGTTGCCTCTTTGCGCTGCGTCCTTCAGTGGATCACCCAGATGAACCTGGAACAGCATTCGATCAGTGCCAACCTGAAGGTTGAGGATGGCACCGTAGTTACAACCTTTCGGGTCGAAGGGCACTTCAATGGCAGCCCGACCGGACTGGAATCCCGGGAGGTATGTCCTGCCGGCGAGCCCCCCCTTCCCCTCGGAGAGGCGGTGCGAAGAAACCGGGGTGAGTTGTGGACCAGAACTTCAGGTGAAGGCCTGGAGGTGCGGCTGGCTCTGCTGCAGGCAAGCACCGCTTCCGAAGGGGATCATCCCGATCGGCTGCTGGATGGCGAACCGGAGTTTTACGATTTCGACCTGTTCCTGCCAAGGCCGGTTTTAGAGCGGGCCGACCAGCTCCAGGCGGATTTGAGCGATCTCGAGTACGTCGTGTTCGACACAGAGACCACCGGGATGCGGCTCTCCCAGGGGGACAAGGTCATCAGCATCAGCGGGGTCCGCATTCGCCGGGGGCGTATTCAGAACGCCGAGATATTCCACTCCCTGGTCAACCCCGGCCGTTCAATCCCTCCCGAATCGGTACAGTTTCACCATATCGAGGACCGGATGGTGGCGGATGCACCCTCGATCAGCCAGGTTTACCCGCAATTTGTAGAATTTGTCGGCGACTCGATTCTGGTCGCCCATAACGCAGCATTCGACAAGAAATGTCTGGAAATGGCCGCCGCCGAGGCAGGAGTGCCGATGATCGAAAACCCGATCCTTGACACCATTTTCCTTTCGCACGGAATCCATGAGAGGACTGAAGGTCACAGCCTCGACGCCACGGCGGAACGGATGGGGATCACCATCGAGGGGCGCCATACCTCCATGGGAGACGCCCGTGCCACTGCCCAGATCTTTCTGGGCCTCCTCTCGCTGCTGCCGGGGCGAGGGGTGCGTACCCTCGCCGAGGCAAAAGCGTTCTGCGACCGCCATCTGCTCATGCGCTGGCAGTCATCGAGATTCTGATCAGTACGTAGAAATTGTTTCGTGAACGTAGTTATCCTGTTTATAAAGATCCGGGAGGGCATTCAGATATGAACAAGAGCTCACGCCGACTCGCCGCCCTGTTTGTCCTCGGAATAGCGGCTCTGTACCCCCCCCTGCTGGGGGCATTTAACCGGCCGGGGAGCTTCCTCGGGATCCCGATTTTGCCTCTCTATCTGTTCACGGCGTGGGTTATGCTGGTAGTGATCAGCTGGATTCTGGGGAGAGGAGACGAATTGTGAATGAAACCTTCTGGGTTGCCATCTTCAGCATGGGGTATCTCCTGGTATTGTTCGCCATCGCCTATGCCACGGACAAGGCCAGGGAGAACGGCCGCAGCCTGGTTGACAACCCATGGGTGTACAGCGTTTCTCTCGCCGTCTATTGTACCTCATGGACATTTTACGGCAGCGTGGGGCAGGCCGCTACCACCGGCCTCGCGTTTCTGCCGATCTACCTCGGCCCCACGCTCATCTTTCTCCTCGGACCGTCCCTGCTCAAACGACTCGTCTCCTTCTGCCGGGCGGAAGGGGTCACGAGTCTGCCGGACCTGCTTGAGGTCCTGTACGGAAAGGGGTGGGTTCTCGGAGCACTGGCCACCACGGTGATGGTGATCGGAGTTACCCCGTATATCGGACTCCAGCTTAAAGCGGTAGGGCACACCTTCGACCTGCTTACCGGAAGAAGCGCAGCTTCCGGGATACTCGGCGATGCATCTTTCTGGGCGGCCCTTGCTCTGTCGATCTTCGCCGGACTTTTCGGGGCACGGAGTCTGGTCGCCTCCGAACGTCACGAAGGGATGGTAGCTGCGGTGGTGTTCGAGAGCGCTGTCAAGCTGGGGGCATTTCTGGTGATCGGCCTGTATATTACCTTCGGAATAGGCGGCGGCCTGTTACAGGTTTTTGAAAAGGCTCTTGCTGACCCTGACCTGGCGCGGCTGTTCCTTCTCGGAGAAGGTTCGGGGGTATCGCTGCCGACGTGGGTCACCCTGAGTATCCTCTCCGCTTCAGCCGTAATCTTTCTCCCCCGCCAATTTCATATGCTGGCCGTCGAGAATGTACAGCAGCGTCACCTCCGTACCGCATCCTGGGCATTTCCGGCCTACCTGCTCCTGATCAATGTGCTCGTACTCCCCGTAGCACTGGTCGGGCGGCTGTATGGGGGAGATATGATCCCGGATTTCTACATGATCTCTCTCCCTTTGACGCGGGGACATACCGGTTTGGCGTTTCTCGCGTTTCTGGGCGGTTTTTCCGCCGCGACGAGCATGGTTATCGTCGAGGCGGTCGCTCTGTCAACGATGATCCTCCATCATCCCGGGGTAGCGGTACTGGGTGGTTTTTTCCCCGGATTTCGGAATCTGGTAAACCGTGACGTTTCTGTTCACCTCCTGCACACCAAGCGGGCCGTCATATTTGGTGTAGTGCTCCTGGGCTACGCCTTCAATCGATCGATCGGCGAGTCGCACACCCTGGTCGCGACAGGATTGTTGTCCTTCTCCGCCATGATCCAGTTTGTCCCCGCAGTTCTTTTCGGCCTCTTCTGGAAAGGGAGGACCAGAAGCGGAGCCCTCGCCGGGCTTGCCGCCGGGTTCGGCCTCTGGATATACACCCTGCTTCTGCCCAGCTTCGTCGATTCGGGGTGGATGAGCGAATCGTTTCTGACACAGGGACCCTGGGGAATAGAGCTGCTGCGGCCGCGAGCCCTCTTCGGCCTGCAGGGTTTTGACACCTGGACGCACGCCATGATCTGGAGCCTGGTATTCAACATGGGGGCCTACTTCACCATCAGCTTCCTTACATCACATCCTGCAGACGGGATCCAACGGTCCGAACTGCCGGCGGCATGGGCTACCAAGGCCGAACTGGAAGGGCTTCTGACACGGTTTGTGGGTGCCCGGATGGCCCAGGATGTACTGGGGGCTCTCCCCGATCGTTCATCACCCCAGCTGCTTCTGGAAGCTACCGAGCGCTGTCTGGCCAGTGCCCTGGGAACGCCGTCGGCACACATGATCATCAACAGCACACTTGCGTGGCCCCGTGAACATGCGGTGGAGATTCTGGACGTCTTTGGCGGTGTTTCCCAAACGCTGGTGGAGAGTCGGGATGCCCTGGAACGGCGGCTGCGCGAGTTAATGGTGCTCCATGAGGCTTCACACGCCCTTTCACGGAGCCTGGACATCGACACCCTGCTGCAGGAGGTGCTCATGCTGATCAAGCGTGAGTTCGGGTTCGAATACCTGGGGGTCCGGCTCCTGGATGAGGATGGTATTTTACGGATCCGCAGCCACGTGGGACTCAGCGAGGAATACGTTATGGAATCCGCGATGGTCCCCTCACGGGAAACCTACTTCGGCACCTGTTTCCTGGATGCCAGGCCGGTCGTGGTCGGGGACACCCGCGAGATCAACAAGCCGCTGCTCTTCTCCAAACTGGCCGGAGAAGTTCCGATCAGTGCGTTTATCCATGCACCTATGATCTACGAGGGACGGGTGATCGGGGTACTCACCGCCTATACCTATCGGGGTCCGATGCACTTCACCGACGAGTTTGTCGAGCTGTTTGCGGCGCTGGCCAACCAACTCGCCATGGCGGCGATCAATGCCCAGCTTTACGGGGAGGTTCAGGCGTACAGTCTTGCCATGGAGGAAAAAGTGGCCCGGCGTACGGCTGAACTTGAAAAGGCCAATGCCCGCCTCCTGGAACTGGACCGCCTCAAAAGCGACTTCCTCTCTACGGTCAGCCATGAGTTCCGCACCCCGCTCACCTCAATCCGCTCGTTCTCCGAAATCCTGCTGCGCTACGATGTGGACGATGCGGAGAAACGCAAGAAATTCGTCGGCATCATCCATAACGAGGCGGAGCGCCTCACCCGCATGATCAACGACCTGCTCGATCTTTCAAAGATCGAAGCCGGGCGGCTGGAGCTCTTTCCCGAACCGCTGGAACTGAAGCCGGTTTTTGCCAGGGCCATCGGCACCACGCAACCGCTCTTCGCCGAAAAGGGAATCAACGTTGTCAGCACGGTCGAGCCCTCCCTTCCTCCCGTGTATGCCGACGCGGATCACCTTCACCAGGTGCTGACGAACCTCCTCTCCAACTCCGTTAATTTTTCTCCGGAGGGGGGGACGGTACGGCTCAGCGGGATGAATAAAGAGGGCTTTGCCCTGATCAGCGTGGCGGACGAAGGGCCTGGCATCCCGCCGGACAAGCTGGAGCAGATCTTCGAGCGCTTTCACCAGGTAAGGGACCCACAAAAGTCCCATCCGCTCGGCACCGGACTGGGGTTGACAATCTCGCGGGAGATCGTCGATAACATGGGCGGGAATATCTGGGTCGAAAGCGAGTTGGGAGGCGGTGCGGTGTTCTTCTTCACCTTGCCTTTGGCAGCAGAGTCACCGGCCACTGAAGCCTGACATACCATGCCTGATCAATCCAGCCCCAGGATGGCCCATGTGAATCCGAATCTCAGGCTTGACATGCTCGGTCATGAAATAGAGTCCGCCCGCACCATCGGCGCCCTGCGGGAGATCTGCCGGGGAATGCACGATACCGTGCGCGCAACCCTCGGTTCGGGGCTGGACACAAGAGAGATCGTGCAGATGATCTCCCGTTTGAACGGTGCCATTACCCAGCGGATGATTGCCGTCATGGAACTCGACGAGGGTATCACCCTTCCCGGAGAAGCCGCCGTCCTCGCCCTTGGCAGTGAGGGACGGGAGGAACAGACCGTGCGCACCGACCAGGACAATGCGATTGTCTATGCCGACGACATCCCGCAGGAAAAACTCGGCACTGTGGAACGCTTCGCCATCCGTTTTGTGGAGGCCCTCGAAACAATCGGCGTTCCCCGCTGCCCTGGCAACATCATGGCCAGCAATCCACTCTGGCGCGACAGTATTTCCGGGTGGAAGTGCCGCCTTAACCACTGGATCACCGCTCCGACCAAGGAGCACGTGCTGAATTTCGGCATATTCCAGGACCTGCGCCCCCTGCACGGCAACCGACAGTTGGGAATCCAGCTGCGTGATCATATTCGCAACACCGTCCATAACACCATCTTCTTTTTCCCCAACATGGCCTCCCATGCCGTGCGCTTCCCGTCACCGCTTACCCTGTTCGGGCGTATCCGTGTCGAAAGGAGCGGTCAGCACAAAGGCGAGGTCGATATCAAGAAGGCCGGCATCTTTGCAATTACCGTAGGATCCAGCCTGTTGGCGCTCGAAATCGGTCATATGGGGGGGAACACCTGGGAAAAGCTGGAACTGCTCGGCAGGACAAGATTGATCAGCCCGAGAGACCTCGAGTCCATCAGTGAGGCGTTCTCATTCCTGGTGAAACTCAGGATTCGGCAGCAACTCCGTCAGATGCAGGAGCTGCCATCCGGCGTCATACCTTCGAATTACGTCGATCCGCTCGCTTTAACTGCCAGCGAACGGGACCAATTCCGCCAGGCCCTCAAGGGGGTAAACACGTTCCTGGGGATAGTTCGCAGCCACTACAAACTTGATTTCATCTCCACGTGAGTTCGCTATCCGGCGTCACAACGAAAAAAAACGCTCCTGTCAGTGTCACCTGAAGGAGCGTTTCTGCTGTTCTATCCGGTGCGCGGTTCAGACCTGAACGACTTCCGTAACGCCCGGTATTTGTGCCTTCATGGCGCGTTCGATCCCCATCTTCAGGGTCATGGTGGACATCGGGCAACTGCCGCAGGCGCCTTTCAGCCGCACCTTGACGACGCCGTCCTCTGTAACTTCCACCAGCTCTACATCGCCGCCATCGGCCTGCAGACCGGGACGTACCTGTTCAAGAACCCTCAGTACTTCTTCTTTCATTGTTCATTCTCCTTTGTGTGTGGTGGTGCTCAGAACTTCAACCCCCTGGGCTCCCCCGAAATGGGGAGGGTCGGGGAGCAATTTACTTCGGCAGACCCGGCTCGGTCAGATGCTCCGGCTGCATGATCTTGTCCAGCTCACGAGGTGACATCAACTCCTGCTCCAGCACGATTTCACGGATGCTCCTGCCGCTGGCGACCGATTCCTTGGCGATGGCAGCCGAGGCGTTATAGCCGATGTATGGAGCCAGCACCGTCACCAGTCCAAGCGAATCCTCCAGATACCGGCGACAGCGCACTTCGTTGGCCGTTATTCCATTTATACAGGATTCGGTGAATTTCTGCACGCAATTCTTGAGTATTTCCATTGAAAACGTCAGGTTCCAGGATATAAGCGGCATCATCACATTCAGCTCCAGCTGCCCCGCCTGGGCCGCCAGCAGCACCGCCTGATCGCACCCCATTACCTGGAAGCAGACCATGTTGGCCATCTCGGCCATGGAGGGATTGATCTTGCCCGGCATGATCGATGAACCGGGCTGGATGGCGGGGAGGCGGATTTCATCCAGACCGGTGCGGGGGCCCGAAGCCAGCAGGCGGAGGTCGTTTGCAATCCGGCCAAGGTTGACCGCGGTACGGCGGAGGGACGATGAAAGAGCCAGAAAGGGGTCCATGTTCTGCATCGCCTCGAACAGGTCGGGGGAGGCGACCAGCGGAAAACCGGTGGCAACGGTCAGCTCTTCGATCATGGCCGTGATATAGGCCGGTTCGGCATTCAGGCCGGTTCCAACGGCGGTGCCGCCGATCCCCACTTCCAGCAGGGCCGGGATACACCCCTCCAGCCCCTCCCGGTTCTTGCGGATCGCTACGGCGTATGCGCCGAACTCCTGTCCCATCCGGATCGGGACGGCGTCCTGCAAGTGGGTGCGCCCCGACTTGAGGATATGATCGAACTCACCCGCCTTGGCGGCCAGGGCCAGCTCCAGCCCTTCAAGCACCTCAAGCAGCGGATCGAGCATCTCCAGAGACGCCAGACGGATGGCTGTCGGGATGACATCGTTGGTGGATTGGGCCATATTGACGTGGTCATTCGGGTGGAGGGTGGAGAAATCGCCCCTCTGGCGCCCCAGAAGTTCCAGCGCACGGTTGGCGAGCACCTCGTTGGCGTTCATGTTGTGAGACGTTCCGGCACCGGCCTGAAAGGGATCTACCACGAACTGGTCGGCGAGTTCCCCGGTCAGCACCTCATCGGCAGCGGCCATAATAGCGGTGCCGATTTCTGAAGGCAGCCTGCCGGTGGACATGTTGGCCTTTGCGGCGCACTTCTTGATGATCACGGTTCCCCAGACATAGGCCCGGTGCGGCTTCAAGCCCGAGATCGGGAAATTATGCACGGCCCGGGCGGTCTGCGCCCCGTAATAGGCCTCAGCCGGAACGTGCATCTCCCCCATGGAATCTTTTTCAATGCGTGTGGTCATGATCATACCTCCACAATGTAATAATATCCTGCTATCACTATGACAGATTAGATGCAAGTGCAATCCTGCACAAATCGCCTCATTTCGGCTCGCTAAATCCTGTGGCAGACCCCGTTAATTTTGCGACTGACGTCTCCGGAGCAAGGAAATTGGCCGCTTCTTTCGGCCATACCATGCCCACCAACTTATAAGGTCAATGCTAAATAAGCACTTCCGTGATCCCTATCACATCGTTACTGGCCTTTTTCAGCTATAACTCAGACACAGAATTTGCAGCACATTAGCATGCCTAGACGATAATACTAAACCATTCGTGAGAATGGGACGGAAAGCCTACTGGGTCTCACCGAGACAGCCGGGTCGCCGAAATATCATGAGAGATATTCGGTCCCCGGTTTTTTTGTGCCGCAACGCCCCCGGGTGCTGAAAGTGGCACATGCTAAAAAAGGAGAACACATGAGAAGATTCGTTAGAAGTACATTCATCACCTTTACCGCACTGACCTTTATGGTTGCTGGACTGATGCTGGCCGGTTGCGGCTCCGGAGGAGGGTCGTCTCAGGACGCCTCTGTTGGAACCCCGCTGGCCGGACAGGCGAGCCTTGCCGGGCAGGCGTCTCCCGATCCGAACAGTGCCGGTGTAAGCCCGGCTCCGGCCACAGCTACAACCACAACCACAGCTACAGCTACAACCAGTGCGCCCGTCTCCAAGCAGCTGACCCTGGCCTGGGACCAGGCTGCCGGCGCCACCTCCTATAATCTGTACTGGTCAACCGTTCCGGGGGTCACCCCCACCAACGGGACAAAGATCAGCAGTGTCAGCTCCCCTTATGTTCATACCGGCCTGGCCGCCGGCACCAGCTATTATTACGTCGTCACGGCCGTCGACAGCACCAGCGAAAGTATTGCCTCTGCCCCGGCCTCGGGGGCCACGCCATTGTGACGGCTGTCATGGTGCCGGTGGCTCCATGGCAGCATCGATGACAGTATCAGTTTCACATGCCTGAAAAACCAGAGGGCTCCGTTCAGCGGAGCCCTCTGGTTTTATTCAACCTTGATTATTACGGGGCCAGGCTTCCAAGTTGACAAGTTGATTATTTGGAGTATCTTTTCAACTCGGCACGCAAACCACACCAGGAAGGAACAGTCAGGTTTGCCTACCAAGTTCACGCTCTATTCCTTATGACCAACAACATCCATTCCAACTGAGCGCCATTCCTAACCGGAATGCGACCCCGGCAGGTCAGCGCCCACTCCGTTGAATAAATAAGCACTAAAGGAGCCTATACCATGGCCTCTCCCCTGCGCATCGCCAAGACCGATCAGACCGAGTTGTTCATTCTTCCATCCATGGCCAACCGGCACGGATTGATCACCGGAGCCACCGGCACCGGGAAAACCGTCACCCTTCAGACACTGGCGGAACAGTTTTCCGCCATCGGGGTACCCTGTTTCATGTCCGACGTCAAGGGAGACCTGACAGGAATTTCCCAGATTGGCGGCGACAACGGAAAAGTAACTGAGCGTCTGGAAAAACTCGGGATTTCAGACCATCAGTTCCGTGCATATCCGGTAACACTCTGGGACCCGTTCGGTGAAACCGGACATCCGGTGCGTGCTACCGTATCCGACATGGGCCCTCTGCTGCTGGCGCGGATTCTGGAGTTGAACGAGACCCAGAGCGGCGTTCTTAACCTGCTGTTCAAGGTCGCTGATGACAACGGCCTGCTCCTGCTGGATTTGAAGGATCTGCGGGGTATGCTGCAATTTATCGGCGACAATTCAAAAAGATTCACCACTGAATACGGCAACATCTCCTCCGCCAGCGTTGGCGCTATCCAGCGCGGGCTGCTGGCATTTGAAAGCCAGGGTGGGGACAGAATCTTCGGTGAGCCGATGCTGAATATTGATGATTTGATGCAGACCGAACGGGGCTGCGGCGTCATTAACATCTTGTCTGCCGACAAACTCATGAAGGCCCCAAAATTATACGCCACTCTTCTGTTATGGCTGCTCTCCGAGCTGTTCGAAAATCTGCCGGAAGCGGGAGATCTGGAAAAGCCGAAACTGGTCTTTTTCTTCGACGAGGCCCATCTCCTTTTCACCGACGCTCCTGCGGCGCTGCTGGAAAAGATCGAACAGATGGTACGTTTGATCCGCTCCAAGGGGGTCGGAGTCTTTTTCATAACCCAGAACCCGGCCGATGTACCTGACAAAGTGCTTTCGCAGCTGGGCAACCGGCTGCAGCATGCCCTGCGCGCCTTTTCGCCGCGCGATCAGAAGGCGGTCAGGGCCGCAGCCGAGACCATGCGCGACAACAGCGCCCTGGACGAAGAAAAGGCCATCACCGAACTGGGCGTAGGAGAAGCGCTGGTCTCCTGTCTGGACGAACATGGACAGCCCGGAATCGTCGAGCGCGCCTTTATCATACCGCCACATTCCCATATAGGCCCGATCAACGCCGACCAGCGGCAGCAGCTGATCCAGTCATCTCTGGTAGCCGGGGTGTATGAAAAGATGGTTGATCGGGAGTCGGCATACGAGATTCTCAAGGCGCGCGCTGAACAGGCCGCCGCACAGGAGCAGCCTGAGTCAGGCGCCCCCTCATCAGGAACGACGCTTGGAGGGATGCTGGAAGATATGCTCGGAGGGAGCTCCGGCTCGGCGGGAAGACGGCGGGAAGGGATCGTAGAGGCCATGGCCAAGAGTGCCGCCCGTTCCGTGGGGAGTCAGGTAGGGCGGGCCATTATGCGTGGTGTGCTTGGCTCGATTCTTGGCGGAAGACGCTGATATCAACAACAGCATAACCATGGGGCAGACAGGTCGTACGGACACCGGATCAGGCGGTACTGCGGTACGGATATGGAGAGGTGTGTTTTGATCTTTTAAGCCGACAAACCTTCCCACTCCCCGTACAACTCTTCCAGTCGCCCATTCAGCTCGGCATGTCGCTCGCCACCCTGCAGCCCCCGCTCCGGATCATCGAAGAAACCGGGCGCGTTCATCTCGTCCTCCAGCCGTGCCAGTTCTTTTTCGGCGGCAGCAATCAGCGACTCTATCTCACTCATCCGCTTCTGGCGCGACTGATCCTCGCGTTTGCGACGCTTCTCCTCTTCCCGGTCCTTGAGCCGCAGATCCTTGTTCTGAGGGGGTAATGGTGCCGGGGAACTGTCGCTAGCGACTGCAGTTGAACCGGGCGCAGGAGTCACACAGGCAGCAGCGGGTGCGCCCGCTTTCTTACCCAGATAGTATTCGTAATCCCCGAAATAATTCTCGACACCACCGCCGTCAACCTCAACCACCCGTGTTGCCAGGGCGTTGACAAAGTAGCGATCATGTGAAACGAACACCACCGTGCCGTCGAAACCTTTGAGGGCGTCCAGCAGCACCTCCTTGCTGTTCAGGTCCAGGTGGTTGGTCGGTTCGTCCATCAGCAGCAGGTTGGAAGGGCGCAGCAGCATCTTGGCCAGAGCCAGGCGATTACGCTCTCCGCCGGAAAGGACGCTGACCTTTTTGTGGATGTCATCTCCCGAGAAGAGAAAAGCGCCCAGAATGTCACGCAACCGGGGAACCATGTCGTACGGGGCATCCGCATAGAGCTCATCGTATGCCGAGCGGCTCTGGTCCAGGACATTGGCCTGATCCTGAGCGAAATAATCCATGCTGACATTATGCCCGATGATCCGCTCACCCCCCTGAAATTCTCCTCCGGCCAGCACCGCCATCAGGGTCGATTTTCCGGCTCCGTTGTGCCCCACCAGGGCGACCCGCTCACCTTTTTCGATCGTCAGATCGATCCGGTCGAGGACGGTGTGGTCGCCGAACGAGCGGGTAAGCCCCTTCAGCTCGACCACGTTCTTGCCGCTCTTGGGCGCATCCGGGAACTGGAAGCGGATGCGTTTGCGCTCGGGCGGCAGTACGATCCGCTCCACCTTTTCCAGCTGTTTGACCCGTGACTGCACCTGCGAGGCCTTGTTGGCCTGGTAGCGGAAACGGCGGATAAAATCCTCCGTCTTTTCGATCTCCTCGTCCTGAATGCGCTTGGCATTCCGCAGGGCGGTGACCCGCTCCTCGCGCTGGTGGAGATAGGTCGAGTAGCGGCAGTGATAATCCGCCAGCGTGTGGTTCCAGACTTCGGCAATGCGGCTGCAGACGCTGTCCATGAAGAAGCGGTCGTGGGAGACGAGGATAACCGAGCCGGGGTAGGCGCAGAGATACTCCTCCAGCCAGTTGCGGGCTTCGATATCCAGATGGTTGGTCGGTTCGTCCAGCAGCAGGACATCGGGCATCTGCAGCAGCAGGCAGGCGAGGGCGATGCGCATCTGCCACCCGCCGGAAAATTCGCCGCAGTCGCGGAGCCAGTCGGACTGCGCAAAGCCGAGCCCCTTCAGCACGGTGCCGATTTCGGCTTCCATCGTATAACCGCCGCCATGACGGAACTGCTCCTGCAGTTCGCCGTATCGGGTCAGGATCTGCTCGTGTTCGGGTGACTCGCGGGGGAGGCGCTCCAGATCGAGCCCGATCCGGTGCAGCTCCTCCTCCATCGCGAGCAGCTCTCCCAGTGCGGCACGAGCTTCATGGAACAGCGACTGACCGGTCGTGACGATGCCGTCCTGCGGCAGATAGGACGCCTTGGCCCCCCGGGCGAATTGTATCTCGCCCGATGACGGCTCGGTCAGGCCGGCGATGATCTTCATCAGCGTCGATTTGCCGGCGCCGTTCTCACCGACCAGCGCGACCCGCTCACCCTTTTTCAGGTGCCAGGAGATGTTCGTAAAGAGCGGATTACCGGCGAAGTCTTTGGATAGATTGAGTAGTTGGAGCATGAGGGGTGTTGTAGCACACAATATGGGGCGGCGGCAAGCGGAGGGGAGAGCACGCGGCACGAACGGGAGGGAACCCCCTGTTCTTGCTCTATTGCGCAAAGCTGTTAGAATATTCAGACCATGAAACGAGTCGCGCAGCCGACTGCGGAGAGGCTCATCGAGAAGAAAAGGTCATAACCATGATCGGGATAGTTTCCATAACACGCCGGATATCCGTACATCTCGGCGGTGCCGCAACATTACTCTGCCTTGTGGCCGGGTGCAATCGGACACCATCGACACCGGGCACCGTCCAGGGGTATGTCGAGGGGGAGTTCGTTTATATTGCCGCGCCGCTGTCCGGCAGGCTGGAGACGCTCTTCGTGCAGCGGGGGGTGGAGGTCAAGGCGGGCGAGCCGCTCTTTGATCTGGAGAATGTCTCTGAAGTTGCCGCCCGTGACGAAACAAGACTGCGCCTTGCCCAGCTCCGCGCCCAGGCGGCAGATGCGAAAAAGGGGAAGCGGCCGACGGAGATCGGAGCGACCACCGCACAACTGAATCTGGCCCGGACCGCGCTGCAGTTCTCGGAAAAAGAGCTGAAGCGGCAGGAAAAACTGTTGAGCGCCAAAGTCGTGCCTCTGCAGGAGGTAGACAGGGTGCGCTCCGTTCGTGATCAGGACCGGCAGCGTGTCGTTCAGCTTGAAGCCGAACTCGGCACGGCGCGGCTCGGCGCGCGCAGCGACCTGATAGCGGCGGCCGAGGCGAGTGCCCGCTCACTGGAGGCGACCCTGACCAGAAACGAATGGGATCTTGCCCAGAAACGGCAGACGGCGCCGGAGGGCGGGCTTGTCTTCGACACACTGTACCGCAGGGGTGAGTGGGTCGCCGCAGGGCGGCCGGCCGTCGTCCTGTTGCCGCCGCAGAACATCAAGGTCCGTGCATTCGTTCCTCAAGCTCTGGTCGCCTCGATCCGCCGGGGTGACAGGGTGCAGGTAACCGTTGACGGGATAAAGGGAGCGCTCTCCGGAACGGTACAGTTTATTTCCCCCCAGGCGGAGTACACCCCGCCGGTCATCTATAGCCGGGAAAGCCGCCAGAAGCTGGTCTATATGGTCGAGCTCGGCTTCGATCAGGACACGGCGGTCCGGCTGCACCCGGGGCAGCCGGTGGATGTCCGGTTCGGTTCCGGATCATGACGGAGAGTTTTGTCATCGATGTGCGGGGCATGACCAAGCGCTTCGGGGATCACACCGCCGTCAACGGCATCGATCTGCAGGTTCGCCGGGGTGAGGTATACGGGTTTCTGGGGCCGAACGGCAGCGGCAAGACCACCTTTATCCGGATGCTCTGCGGGCTGCTCGCTGCCGACGCAGGCGAGGGCACCTGCCTCGGTTTCGATGTCATCAGGGAGAGCGAGTCCATCAAGCGCCAGGTCGGCTACATGACCCAGCGCTTCAGCTTCTATGAGGACTTGAGTATTGCTGAAAATCTTGATTTCGTGGCACGCATGTATGCCGTCAGTAATCGGCGGGAGGCTGTTCGGGAAAGCGTCGAACGGCTCGGACTTGCCGGGCGGCAGAAGCAGCTTGCCGGCGAGCTTTCGGGTGGATGGAAACAGCGCCTCGCCCTGGCTGCGTGTCTGATTCATAATCCGAGGCTGCTGCTGCTCGACGAACCGACTGCGGGGGTCGACCCGAAAGCGCGCCGTGACTTCTGGGAGCAGATTCACGAACTTGCCGGTCAGGGGCTGACCTTTCTGATCACCACGCACTACATGGACGAAGCCGAACGGTGCGACCGGCTCGCCTATCTCTCTTTTGGAAATCTGATGACCCGTGGAACGGCGGCCGAGGTGATTGAAGGCGCGCAGCTGACTACATGGTCGGTCTTCGGCCCGGATCTGCAGGAGATCACCCGGCAGCTGCGGAGCACCCCCGGCGTAGGGGAGGCGGTCGCGT
The DNA here is from genome assembly GCA_009886055.1 of Geobacter sp. Taxonomy (GTDB): domain Bacteria; phylum Desulfobacterota; class Desulfuromonadia; order Geobacterales; family Pseudopelobacteraceae; genus JACRCG01. The sequence goes on from VFJM01000015.1 coordinate 16,456, forward strand.
TCGGCAGCAGGCTGCACGTAAGCGGCACGAATGCGAATGTTCTCGAGCGGGCAATCGCCCCCTTCCGCACGGAGCGGTATATCTGGCAGCAGATCAAACCGGGTCTTGAGGATGTCTTCATCCATCTGATGGGAAACTCGAAGGACAATTTCTCGGCATGAAAACGCACACACCCCTCTCTTTCGCGCGTTTCTGGGCAATCGTCATCAAGGAATTTGTCCAGATGCGGAGGGATCGCCTCACCTTCGGCATGATCATCGGCATCCCGGTGGTTCAGCTCATGCTCTTCGGTTATGCGATAAACGGAGATCCGAAACACCTCCCGACCGCGGTGCTGCTGGCCGACAGCAGCCAGCAGGGGCGGGCCCTGCTCTCTGCTCTCAAAAACAGCGATTATTTCAACTTTGTCCGCGAGGTTCATACCGAAGCGGAGGGAGAGGCGGCCCTCGCGCGCGGTGAAGTCCAGTTTATCGTCACCATTCCGGTGAATTTCGGCCGCAACCTGCTGCGCGGCGAGAAGCCGACCGTCCTGGTAGAGGCGGATGCGACCGATCCGTCAGCCACCGGCAACGCCATCGCCTCGCTGCGCACCCTTCTTAACAGTGCGCTGCAGCACGACCTCAAAGGAGCGCTGGCATTTCTGGCGGGGAGCGACCCCCCGATAAATCTGCGCGTCCACGCCCGCTACAACCCGGAGGGAATTTCGCAGTACAATATTGTGCCGGGGCTGATGGGGGTGGTGTTAACCATGACCATGGTCATGATCACCGGCCTTGCCATTACCCGGGAACGAGAACGGGGCACGATGGAAAACCTCCTCTCCATGCCGACAAGGCCGCTCGAGGTTCTGCTCGGCAAAATCATCCCCTATATTTTTGTCGGGTACATCCAGGTCGGGCTGATCCTGGTCGCGGCACGATTTTTGTTCCACGTGCCGATGACCGGGAGCATCCCGCTGCTGCTGCTGACCTCTCTGGTATTTATCGCCGCAAACCTGGCGATGGGAATCACCTTCTCCACCTTGGCAAAAAACCAGCTCCAGGCCGTGCAGATGACCTTTTTCTTCTTCCTCCCGTCACTGCTGCTCTCCGGGTTCATGTTCCCGTTCCGCGGCATGCCGGAATGGGCTCAGGTCATCGGCGAGGTTTTGCCGCTCACCCATTTCTTAAGGATCATCCGGGGGATTCTCCTCAAAGGGAACGGCTTTGAAGAGGTGATGCTGCAGCTCTGGCAGATCATGCTCTTCGCCGTTATCGTCCTGGCGGTCGGGGTCAAGCGCTACCGGAAAACCTTGGATTAAAAGTCAGGCCGTACACACAACCCCCAACCGTGAGGCGGCTTCCCGGTAGACCTGCTGAGCTCCGGCACTGAACTGGACGAAGATGATCCGCTCCAGTTCCGGATACTGCCTGGCAGCGCTCTTAGCCGCCGAAAGGGCGATAACCGCCGCCTCGTGCATCGGATAGCCGTAGACCCCGGCGCTGATGGCGGGAAAGGCGATGCTTCTCAATCCGTGCTGATGCGCCACCTCGAAACAGCGACGATAGGCTGATTCCAGCAGCGCAGGCTCCCCCTTTCCTCCGCCGTTCCAGACCGGTCCGACGGTGTGGATGACATGCTTTGCCGGAAGCCGGTAGCCGCCGCTGATTTTGGCGTCTCCGGTCTCGCACGCTCCCAGCCCGGCGCACTCCTGCAGCAACTCCGGTCCGGCGCCCCGGTGGATGGCGCCATCAACGCCCCCTCCCCCCAGCAGGGTCTTGTTGGCGGCATTAACGATGGCATCCACCGCCAGTGTGGTGATATCTCCCTGAATGATTTCGATGGTTGCCGACATGGCTCCTCCGCTAAAACAGATTTGTACAGATTCATCTGTTAGCAGGTATCGGCTGTTTTCTGCAACAAAAACAAAACGGCCCGTTGCCGCACATTCGTGACAAGGGCCGTTTGAATATTCCGAGAGGGTAGTGGTTACCCCTTGATCTGCCCCTGAATTCCGATAGTCACTTCCCTGTACGGAATCTGCTTGCCGCTTGCGGCAAGTGCCTGGCGGGCTGCTACGGCGATGCCGCCGCAGCAGGGAACCTCCATCTTCAGCACGGTTATGCTCTTGATATCCGATTTGCTGAACAGCTCGGTCAGTTTCTGGATGTAAAAATTGTTGTCATCAAGCTTCGGACATCCCATCACAACCGCTTTTCCCCTGAGAAAGTCCTCGTGATATCCGGCGTAGGCTACCGGCACACAGTCGGCGGTGATCAGCAGATCGGCACCCTGAAAATACGGTGCTGTTGCAGGGACCAGGTGAAGCTGCACCGGCCACTGGGCCAGCCGGCTCTGGCGACTGCCGACCTGAGCAGAGTCAGAAACTGCCTCCGGCGGGGCAAAGCTCATGGCGCGCGAGCCGGGGCAGCCGCCTCCGGAGTGGTGGTGAGCTGCTGCCGGCAGCGCATGCGGGTGAACCGGTGCCGGCTTCCCTTGGTCTGCGAGATGTTTTTCCACCGCAACTTCGTCAAACTCGTCCGCCTCGCGCTCCTCGATCTGAATGGCATCCCGCGGGCACTCACCAAGACAGGCACCCAGCCCGTCACACAGGTTCTCCGCCGACAGTACCGCCTTGCCGTCAACCAGCTTGATGGCGCCTTCAGCGCAGGATGGAACGCAGAGTCCGCAGCCGTCACATTTATCCGGATCGATTGTTACAATTTTTCTCAGCACGTGCTATCTCCTTTTATTTGGAATCGGTAGAGTTAAAAAAAGTAATGCCAGATGTAATCCAGCCTGCCGCGCAACATGAGCGTGCGCCCGGCGTACGCCATGATCTCCTTGACCTTCGCCAATTGTGGCTTGGCATAGCAGTGGGTGCGGCAATGTTTGCAGGACGGCTTCTCGGCTTCCAGCGGGCATTTCAGCCGTCTGGTAATTGCATATTCCAAAAAAGATGCGCATTCCGGGCAGAGGGTTCGCTCTCCCGAGCCTGCGGGGAGGGCAAAAGCGGCACGTTCCGCGCCGCAGTGTTTGCCGGTGCAGTAGACCTCGACAAACTTTCCGATCAGCCTGATATCTTTTCTCTGCTGCTTGGTAATCGCTTCCATGAGTGCGATCATCCCCCCTATCCTCTTCATCATACATGACACAGGTCAATTTTTTCGGCTTTTCCTTTGCGCGGGAAAGCGGATTGTTATATATTCTGATCCGCATATATCCGTTTTTCATGAGGTGCCCATGATCACCAGAACTGTCTGTTTCGTAGCCAAATCAGGAACCGGAAAAACTACACTGCTGGAAAAGGTCATCGCCGAACTTAAAGATCGCGGCTACCGGGTCGGTGTCATCAAACACGATGCCCACCGCTTCGACATCGACCACCCCGGCAAGGACAGCCACCGGCTGACCGCCGCCGGGGCCGACACCATGCTGATCTCTTCGCCCGAAAAACTGGCTCTGATCAGGCAGCATGCTGAGCCGCCCCCGATCGAGGAGTTGATCGCCACCTATTTCAGTGATGTGGATCTGGTTCTGACCGAGGGGTTCAAGAAGAGCAGTTTCCCCAAGATCGAAGTGCATCGCCGGGAGCGGAGCAGTACCCTGATCTGCCGGGGTGAGGAACATGATCCAGCCCTTATTGCAGTGGCATCCGACGAACCGCTTGAACTGGATGTGCCGGTGCTGGATATCAATAATCCTGCCCAGGTGGCTGATTTTCTGTTACAGGCGCTGGCTATCTCGGATTGAGCGAACAGGAAAAAAACGGCTGGTCCTCTTTCTGGTAGAGGCGCTGGCCGGTACAAGCAGATTTATCTTACTCACCGTCTGCGCAGGAAGCGTTTATCCCCTGCTCTCACCGTTATTTTAAGTGAATCAAAATATTCAAGAACCGGAATCATGAATTTTCGGGAGAGTCCCGTTATTTCCCTGAATTCTGCCGGGGTTATCTCCCCCCTGGCTCGGAGATATTCGACCATGGTCTCCGATATCACCTGCAACGGGGCGGGTGCGTAGAACAGGTCATTCTTTACCTTGACGGCACGCCCCTGCCGGACAAGAAGGCTCAGGTGTTCAATAACGGTTTTCTCCGGAAGCACGAGCATATCGCACAATTCCTTCACCGTCGGAGGTTCGGCCCCGCTGCCCATCAGCATCTCCTCCAGTTGCTGCTGAATATCGACATTGCTCTGAGCAACGCCACCTGTTCTTCCCGGCAGCCTGACCTGGTCCCGGTCCGCCACAACTCTCTTTTCGTTTTCAAGGTACTGCAGGCATTGGCCGAAGAATCGCGCGTCACTCCGGGCCGGAATCCTGGTTTTCAACTCCTCCCTGCTGATGCCGTCCTTTATGGGGTTATTGACCAGATATGTTTCAATTCTGCCCAGCAGAATGTCACAGAGATTGTGGAAGCTGTCACGCCCCAGGAAAATACGCGGATCGCGAACCATCTGGATCACCCTTCCCGACGAGAGGGGGAGGGAAAGTGCCGCATCCAGGCGTTTTGCCGATAATCCGCTGCGCAGGAGAAGATCCTGGAAGGAAATCCCCGAGAGCAGCGACGCAGCGACAAGACGCTCTGTCATTTCCGGTTCATCGCCAAGGGACATAGACTCCAGGATGGCGAGCGCCTCAGCCGACCGCCGACGTCTCCGTGGCGGAGACGGGTCCAGAATAGTTCCCCCGCCGACCGTTTGTGAGGGGGAATAGCTGCGCAGCACGAATGGGTCACCGTTTAACAGCAGAACCGGGGTTGCAAGACGCAGCTGGGCGAAGGCGCTCTCCCCCGGCTCAAGGCTCATCTTGTCCAGCAGGATAACCTGCGCCGAAACTTCGTATGTCGCCGAATGCAGACGGAGGGTTGAACGGTGCTTGAGCGGCCGCTCAGCCGACTTCAGGCAGGTAATCTCGACATCGACGGTTCTGGTCGCCCTGTAGAGCCCACGGGGGGCCACGACATCGCCGCGCTCTGCCTGATTGTTGTCAACGCCCTGAAGGTTGAGGGCGAGACGTTGTCCGGCGTAACCGACATCAGCCTTGCTGCCGTGGGCCTGGATGCCCCGTATTTTCGTGCATATTCCTGACGGCAACAGCTCGACTTCATCGCCAACCCTGATCTGGCCGGACAAGAGGGTGCCGGTGACAACCGTGCCGAATCCGGCAACCGTGAACGCCCGGTCAACCGGAAGACGGAAGGGTCCGTCACTCCTCTTCTGATCGACCCGACCAGCCATCTTCCGCAGCTCTTCCTTCAGCTGTTCGACTCCCGTACCCCGGCGTGCCGAGACCGGAACTACCGGCGCCCCCTCCAGAAAACTCCCGGCGACAAAGTCCCGGACCTCCTCAGTCACCAGTCCAAGCCACTCCGGATCAACCAGATCACACTTTGTCAGGGCGATGAGCCCCTGCTTCACCCCGAGCAGACGGCAGATATCGAGGTGTTCGCGCGTCTGCGGCATTACCCCCTCATCGGCCGCGATCACCAGCATGACCATGTCCATACCGCCAACACCGGCCACCATGGCGCGGACAAACCTCTCGTGCCCCGGGACATCAACAATGCCGAGCTGAATGTCCCCGGGCAGCAGCAGATTGGCGAATCCGAGTTCAATGGTTATGCCACGGGCCTTCTCTTCAGGAAGCCGATCCGTATCGACTCCGGTCAGCGCCTTGACCAGTGATGTTTTGCCATGGTCGATATGTCCGGCGGTACCGAGGATGAGGTTCTTTGTCATGGAAATATGCTCATGGCATCAACGAGAGCGGGAATGTCGGCATCCTGAAGTGTGCGGAGATCAAGCAGGTACTGTCCCTTCTGAATCCTCCCCAGCACCGGTATTTTGCGCTCCCTGAAAGCCGCATCTATCCCCTGGGGGGACCACCCTTCAACGCTGATTGCCATGAGGAACGTCGGCAGATCCAGCAGCGGCAGGGAACCGCCACCAACCTGGGAGTCACCGGCAACCACCGTGAGGCTGACCGATGCAGGTATTTTGGCCCGAAGCCGGCGAATCCAGGCCGCAGCTTTTGCTTTCAGCGCCGCCGGTTGCAGCGTCAACATGCGCAACGTGGGTATCTCAGCCACCGCCTCTCTTTCATCCCGGTACAATCTCAAGGTCGCTTCAAGCGCTGCAAGTGTCAGCTTGTCAATCCTGACGGCTCTTAAGAGCTGCTCTTTTCTCAGTTTGGCAACAAAACTCCGCTTTCCGAGGATGATGCCGGCCTGCGGCCCGCCGAGCATCTTGTCACCACTGCAGGTTACGATATCAACGCCCGCCTTCAGATACTCCTGCACCGGAGTCTCGCCGGTTATGCCGTACCGGGAGAGGTCAAGCAGGGAGCCGCTGCCGATATCGGCCATGACCGGAATATCCGCCTCCCTGCCGCACCGGACGAGTTGATCAATGGAGACCTCTGCCGTAAACCCGACTACCGAAAAATTGCTGGTATGAACCTTGAGAAGCAGGGCCGTTTCCGGAGAAATGGCGGTTTGATAATCCTTCAGATGGGTGCGGTTTGTGGTTCCGACCTCCTTCAATATGCCGCCACTCAACCTCATGACGTCTGGAATTCTGAACGACCCGCCAATCTCGACAAGTTCACCCCGTGAAACCACAACCTCTTTGCCCGCCGCTATCCCTGAAAGGGCCAGCAGGACCGCCGCGGCATTATTGTTGACGACAAGCGCCGCTTCAGCCCCTGTCAGTTCGCAGAGGAGCGACTCAACGTGAACATAGCGCTCTCCGCGTTCACCTGTCGCCATGTCCATCTCCAGGTTCGAGTACCTCTCCGCAACCTCCAGCATCTGCCGGCATGCGGATTTTGCAAGGAGTGAACGCCCAAGGTTGGTATGAACCACGACGCCGGTACCGTTTACAACAGGGTGAAGAGCGGGAGCAACGATCTGTTCCAGCTCTGTCACGATCAACCCGCAGAGTTGGCTCTCGTCAAGCGCTGCCGCCAGCTTGCCGTCTACCGAATCAACCCTGAGTGCTGCCAGAACATTCCGTACCGCCGCAAGCACCGTCGGCCGGGGATGCGTTTCAAGGAGTGAAATCAGGGGTGGAAGAGACAACACTTTATCAACCCCGGGAATTGAACAGATGACTTTCTTCATAATGAACTCCAGAAACACCGCTATTTAAAAAGACTGTTTATCAATTGCATTCACACATCTTGAGTGTGCTAACTTCACGGATATATCAGTTCAATGAAGACATGGCAAGAAACTGCATCAGATTACATGCATGAGCAGCAGCGAAACCGATATAAAAAATGCTGGTATGAATAAGACTTGTGCGGACCGGAACCAACAGGTATAAATAGTGAAGAGCGCACGTATGGTTGCTTTACGCTGAATGGCTCGTTTTTAAACTTTTGCCATCGTTGCCAATGGAAGTACGTCAGTCGCTGGCGGGCTGCCCGGTCTTCAAAACCGGTGGGGTGGATGAGAAATTCGCTCGGTGGGTTCGATTCCCATGTACTTCCGCCATAATAAAATCAAGCAGTCAGCTCAAGAGGGCTGACTGCTTTTTTGTGTGGGACACTGGTAGCCACGTCAACGATTGAGCGGAAATGATACCGTGAAGGTAGCCCCTTTCTCTTCTTCGCTCCAGACCGTGATGCTCCCTCCATGGTCCTTGACGATGCCGTACGACACCGAGAGGCCCAACCCGGTGCCGGTTGCCTTGGTTGTGAAAAACGGGTTGAATATCTGTTGCAGGTTGTCCGGTGCAATGCCGATCCCGGTATCACCCACCGTAACAACACACACTTCCGCCGGGATATCCTCTTCGGTAGTCACCGTCAGTGTCCCTCCATCGGGCATGGCCTGCACGGCGTTCAGGATCAGGTTGGTGAACACCTGGCGCAACTGGCCGTCATCCCCGTTAACCTGTGCAAGTTCCGGCGCGAACTCCTTGCGGACCATGATGCCGGTAAGCGGCACCTGATGTCCAACCTGGCCGAGTATCTCATCAAGCAGCCGGTTGATGTTCGTTTTCTCCAGATATCTGCGCTCCCGGCGGGCGAACTGGAGAAGGCTGGCAACGATCCGCTCCACCCTCCCTACCTGTTGAGCAATAATGTCCGCTTCCTCGCGACAGGGATTCGCCGCTGGAATTGCCATCTGCAACAGCTCGGCGTTGCCACGGATGATTGCCATGGGATTGTTGATCTCGTGGGCCACGCCGGCGGCCAGTTCGCCGACCGCCGCAAGCTTTTCGGCACGTACCAGATCTTCCTTGGCCTTGATCAGGAGCTGATTCTTCTCCTCCAGTTCCGCAGTCCGCTCACTGACCTTCCGCTCCAGTTCGCTGTTAAGCTCCCTGATTTCTGCTTCCCGCTGGTTCAGCTTACCGGTCATAATGTTGAATTCACCGGCAAGATCGCCGATTTCATCGCTGGTCGTGACTGCGATCTGAACGTCTTTCTCACCGGCTGAGAACCGCTTGACGAGGTTCTGCAGCTCGCGAATCGGTCGTGAAAGACGTGAGCCGATGAACCCTGAAACGGCCAATCCGACCAGCGAGCCTAACAGGAGCACGCCGCAGAAAATAAGGGTTACTTTCTGTTTGATAGCGGTATACGGCTTTCCCAGCATCCCCACGTAGAGTGAACCGACCACTTTTCCGTCCAGGTCAAGGATCGGTTCATAGGCCGAGAAATACCAGTCCTTGACGACAAAGGCAGGATCGATCCATTTCTTTTGGTTGACAATGACATGATTGTAAACCTCTTCGGAAAGTCTGGTGCCTATTGCTCTCCCCCCGCCCTTGGTCTGGACGTTGGTGTTTATCCGGAGGTCGTCAAGAAACATGGTGGCCGTGCCGGCATCCTCTCCCTGGAACTGCACCCCCTCGTAGACGATCGTTTTGATCTTGTCCACCAGGTTGTTGTTGCCGTTAAGCAGGACTCCGCCGTACAGGGCGCCGACTATCCGTCCCGCCTCATCCCTGACCGGAGCGGAGGAAACCAGCAGCATGCCGGAGCGTCCGACCTGCTTGTTGCTCGGCCTTGCCCGCGGGGTCTCTAATATCTCTATGGTTGCCTGGCGAGCCAGATCAGGCCCTTCCATAAGAAGGTCTTCAGGGGAAAAGATTGCGGTCCCCGCAACCGCCTCGCCTCTGAGGGCACGTGACACAAGCCGGTCCCCGGCGCGGCTGTCGCCGAAAACCTCCGGGTTTCTTGCCCGGAAGAGGACACGCCCGTCACTGCTGACGGCTGTAAGCATGTCCAGGCGTTCGCTGCTGCGAAGCGGTGAGAGAAGGGATGAGAGCCTGGCGTGTCTGCCGTTTGCAAACACCGTGGCGGTAAAGGGAGCGTTGGCCGTGAGACTAACCACATCACGGATATGGGCAACTTCGGAAAGATAAATCTCCCGGGCCGAATTGAGGTCGGTCCTGACCTTTTCCTGCGCCTGGCGGACAACAGAGGAATTGATGGTGTAAATACCGGCCAGCGAGCAGATCATGATGGCGACAAATAGCGGCAACAACGCGCCGATTGTCAGTTTGACCCGTATGGAGAAACGCTTTAGAGGCATGATCCTTCTCTTTTGACTTGGTATCAGTCGGTTTCGGATACCCCTTCGGGAACATTCAGCGCGTATTCGGCAATCTTCCTGCCCAGGGTCTTTCGGGTAATGCCGAGCAGTTCGGCAGTGCGAGTCTTGTGGTAACCGGTTTTTTCCAATAGTTTGATAATGTGCGCCCGCTCGACTCTTTCGAGTGAAGTCGGCGCTTCTTCCGCCGGTGAAGAGGAAAGGTCGTCACCCCCCCGGATGGGTAGAAGGTCCTCGCTGACCTCATTCCCCCTGGCCAGTATCACGGCACGCTCCATGACGTTTTTCAGCTCCCGGATGTTTCCCGGCCAGTTGTATTCGCCAAGGAGCCGCAGGGCGCCACTGGTAATGCCTGTGACCTTTTTTTTGGTACGCTGGGAATATTTATTGAGCAGAAACCGGGCAAGGGGTTCAATATCCTCTTTTCTTTCTCTCAGCGGCGGAAGCGTGATTTTTATGACGTTCAGCCGGTAGTAGAGGTCTTCACGGAAGCGCCCCTCTTTTATCTCTTTTTCCAGGTTTTTATTGGTCGCGGCCACAAAGCGGATATCGACGGATTTTGACTTTGTGGAGCCGACCGGGAGGAAGTCCCGTTCCTGGATGACACGCAGAAGCTTGACCTGGAGGGCCGGGCTTATATCACCGATTTCGTCCAGCAGGAGGGTGCCGCCGTTGGCCTCCTCCAGTAGTCCTTTTTGGGCAGTAACAGCGCCGGTGAACGCACCACGGATATGACCGAACAGCTGGCTTTCCAGCAGCGAGTCGGTCAGGGCTGCGCAATTGATGGAGAGAAAACGCTGCCCTTTGCGCGGGCTGTTGTAGTGGATGGCCCTGGCGATCAGCTCCTTGCCGGTCCCGGATTCTCCTTGAACGATAATATTGGCTTCACTTTCCGCTACCTGGAGGGTGAGCTCGTATACATCGCGAAACTTTTTACTGGCAAAGACTATTTCGCCGGGTGCCGACTGCCTGCTTAACTTCTCTTTGAGATCGCGATTTTCATTAATCAGGAATTCTCTTTCCAATGCCTTTTGCAATACTCCCAGGATTTTTTCCTTGGGAAAGGGCTTGGTTATATAGTCGTATGCTCCAAGCTTGATCGCTTCAACCGCCGAATCTATGGTGCCGTAGGCGGTCATCACCACAATTGGCAGAGCGGGGCGCAGTCTGGCGACCCTTTTCAGTATTTCAATCCCGTCCATTCCCGGCATTCTTATGTCCTGCAAGAGCAGGTCGGGGCCGCCGCTTTCATCATTCTCCAGGCGACGCAAAAGCGCCGCGCCGTCGCCGAAGGTTTCAACAGTGAGGCCGTGCGATTGCAGCATTTTCTTCAGATAGCGCCGCATCCCTTCTTCATCGTCGCAGATGAGTATCTTTCCTTCGAGCAACTCGCTTCCATTCATATACTTAAATTTCCCTGTTCATGTGGCCGGTGGGACAAAATGATCCGAACAAAGGCCAAAAATACCCGCTAACGCTTCTTCAGTATTCCCGTTCATCAACCGGGCGTTTTTTATACAAAAGCATAATCAATATGTTGCGGTATTAAACCGACGTTTTGATAATTGGAATGCATATTGCTTATGAAGTGAACCTGCAACCGATCATATCGGAATCTTTGGAATAATTAAACACAAATATGAATACACCGTTTGCAGAAATTCTGTTGTTAGCAAGTTATTAAACGTATCCATCTCCGAGCCGCACCAGCCTAAGGAAACGGATTCTATGGCATGCGGCCTGCGGGTAACGCCGGAAACGGCGCTGCCCTCCTTTAGTGAGTTAGATGTTATTTTCTGCTTTGTTTAGTACGGTAGAAATTATTTATGCGGTTTTTTGCAGAAATGATTTTGTTAGCGTACTTATCCAATTTATTGGGACCGGCAGAAATCACTTCGTGAACGAACTATCCTGTCTATGCGGGATGAAAAGGAGATGGTTGGCATCGGTAACGATTACAACCATTTTAAAAGGAGGTACAGCAATGGCGGTATCACGTAGAGATTTTTTCAAACTCTCCGGTTCCGGGCTTGCGGTTGCCACCCTCGGTTTCAACCTCGCTCCAGTCGAGGCCAAAGCAGAGGATCTGGCTATCCGCTATGCCAAAGAGACCACCAGCATCTGTCCGTACTGCGCAGTCGGTTGCGGCATGATTGTGCATACGCTTGGTGGCAACATTATCAACATTGAGGGTGACCCTGATCATCCGATCAATGAGGGGGCACTCTGCCCGAAAGGCTCTTCGGCGTATCAATTGCGTGATAACAAGGCGCGCTTGACCAAACCGCTCTATCGAGCGGCTGGAGCAACCGAGTGGCAAGAGGTTTCCTGGGATTGGGCCGTTGACGAGATAGCCAAGAAGGTTAAAAAAACCCGCGACACCAGTTTCGTGGCGACTTCAAAGATCAAGATCAAGGAAAAGATCGGTAATGCCGAGGTTGAAAAAGAGATTGAAGCGGTCGTCAACCGTACCATGGGTATCGCATCTGTCGGCAGTGCCGCCATGGATAATGAAGAGTGTTATCTGTACCAAAAATTCTTACGGGGGTTAGGCCTGGTGTATATAGAACATCAGGCCCGCATTTGACACAGCGCAACAGTTGCGGCTCTGGCAGAGTCGTTCGGACGCGGTGCAATGACGAACCACTGGATTGATGTAAAGAACTCTGATGTAATCCTTATCATGGGGGCAAACCCCGCTGAAAATCACCCGATCTCCTTCCGCTGGATCATGAAAGCAAAGGATGCCGGCGCAAAGGTAATTGTCGTTGATCCCCGCTTTACGCGCAGCGCCTCAAAGGCGGATCTGTATGCTCCGCTCCGCTCAGGAACCGATATTGCGTTTCTGGGAGGGATGATCAATTACATTCTGCAGAACAAACTTCATTTCGAAGAATATGTCAAAAATTATACCAACGCCGCATATCTGGTAAATGCCGACTTCAAAATGCCGGGTGAACTGAACGGCCTCTTTTCCGGCTATGACCCGAAAAAACGGAGCTACGATCCCAAGGCGTGGTCATTTCAGAAAAATGCTGATGAATCGATCAAGAAAGATCCGGGTTTGCAGGATCCCCATTGCGTTTTCCAGTTGATGAAGAAGCATTACTCCCGCTATACGCCAGAACTGGTCAGCAGAATTACCGGCACACCAAAGGATAAACTTCTGGAAGTATATACGCTCTATTCGTCTACCGGAAAGCCGGACAAGGCGGGTACGGAGCTGTATGCCATGGGGTGGACCCAGCACACGGTTGGCACCCAAAACATCCGTGCCATGTCCATTATCCAGCTTCTTCTGGGCAACATCGGAATCGCCGGCGGTGGAATAAACGCGTTGCGCGGAGAGGGAAATGTTCAGGGGTCTACCGACCAGGGGCTGCTGTTCCACATCCTCCCCGGCTACATGCCGGTGCCGTCGGCTGATCTGCCGTCCACGACTGCCTACATCGAGAAAAACACCCCCACATCCAAGGACCCGCAAAGTGCCAACTGGTGGGGGAACCGCAACAAATACCTGATCAGCTACCTAAAGGCGATTTATGGCGCCAAGGCGACCAAGGAGAACGATTTCGGCTACAACTGGCTTCCCAAGCTGGATCCGGGGATGAACGGGTCGTGGCTGATGATCTTTGACAATATGATCAAAGGCAAGTTCAAGGGTTTCTTTGCCTGGGGGCAGAACCCCGCCTGTTCCGGGTCTAATACAACCAAAGTGAGAAATGCTCTTGCGAAGCTGGATTGGATGGTAGCGGTTAATCTGTTTGATAATGAAACCGCCTCATTCTGGAAAGGGCCGGGCGTTGATTCTGCATCGGTCAAGACGGAAGTTTTTTTACTCCCTGCTGCCGCTTCTTTTGAAAAAGAGGGGAGTATTTCCAATTCCGGGCGCTGGGCGCAGTGGCGTTATAAAGCGGTAAGCCCGCTTGGCCAGAGTAAACCGGATGCCGAAATCATCCATGAGCTGTACCAGAAGCTGAAGGGTATGTATGCCAAAGAGGGGGGGGCGTTGCCGGAACAGTTAACAAATCTTACCTGGAACTATGGCTTTAAGCGGGCCGATGGCACGGTCAAAAACGTTGATGTTCATGCCGTTGCCAAGGAAATCAACGGCTATTTCCTTGAGGATGTGGAGGATAAGCCGAAACTGAAACCTGGTGAAAAGGCTCCGCCACCACCTCCACCAGGAACACCTAAAAAAATGCTCGGTAAAAAGGGTGAGTTGACAGCCGGTTTTGCCCAGCTGCAGGCCGATGGCAGCACCTCCTGCGGCAACTGGATCTACAGCCAGAGTTACAACGAAAAAGGGAATATGATGGCTCGTCGTGGCAAGAAGGATCCGACCGGGCTTGGCATGTTTCCGGAGTGGAGTTGGTGTTGGCCGGTCAACCGGCGCATTATCTATAACCGCGCTTCCTGCGATGTTAACGGTAAACCGTTTAACCTGAAAAAAGCTGTTGTGTACTGGAATCCGGATGCACCACTTCCGAACGGCAAAACAGGCGCCTGGGTCGGGGACGTGCCGGATGGACCATGGCCGCCGATGGCACATGAAAAAGAGGGTAAAAAGCCTTTTATCATGCGTGCTGACGGAGTTGCTGCGATTTTTGGCCCCGGCCTGAAGGATGGGCCTTTCCCGGAACATTATGAGCCGATGGAATGTCCGATTCCCGAAAATCTCATGTCCAAACAGATGAACAATCCTGCGGTAAAAATTTTCAAGGACACACATGTAAAAGAAGATGTGCTGGCGTCCAACGATGCGCGCTTCCCGCTGGTTGCTACTACCTATCGGGTAACAGAACATTGGCAGACCGGAGTTATGACTCGCAACACCCCGTGGCTTCTGGAGTTGCAGCCGCGTCAATTCTGTGAGATCAGCGTTGAACTTGCCAAGGAAACAGGGATCAACAACGGCGATATGGTAGAGATATCGTCAGCCCGTGGCAAGATAGACGCTGTTGCCATGGTCACTCCTCGCTTTAAGCCATTTAAAATTGGTGACAAGATTGTTCATCAAATAGGTATGCCCTGGTGCTTCGGATGGCACACCCCCGGCGTGGGAGACGCCGCTAATCTGCTGACCCCCACTGCGGGTGACGCCAACACGATGATTCCCGAGACCAAAGCCTTTATGGTCGGAATCGCGAGAAAGGGGTAAGTCATGGCCGATACCATTAACCAAACTGCCCGCAAAGGGTTTCTCGTCGATACCTCCCGCTGCATCGGCTGCCGCTCCTGTCAGGTTGCCTGCAAACAGTGGAACAAGCTGGATGCCGACAAAACCTCCAACAAGGGGACGTTTGAAAACCCGCGCGACCTGACCCCGGCTCTCTACAACCGGATCAAATTTATTGAAAAGGAAACCTCGGGCGAGATCTCCTGGCTGTTTTTCAATGAGCGCTGCATGCATTGCGGCGATGCCGGCTGCATGAAGGTCTGCCCGTCACCGGGAGCGCTCTATCGTACGAAAGAAGGGATCGTGGCCTACAACAAGGAGAAGTGCATCTCCTGCAAATATTGCGTTTCAGCCTGTCCCTTCAATATTCCCCGCTACGGTTCTGACGACAAGGTCAGCAAATGCCACCTCTGCCAGAGCCGCGTTGAAGGCGGCATAGCCCCCGCCTGCGCCAAGGCGTGCCCAACGGAAGCACTGAAGTTCGGTAAACGGAGTGACCTTATTGCCAAGGCCACGGCAGCTAAAAAAACACTGTACGGAGTGGACAGCCTAAATGGACTGGGGGTTGTCTATGCGCTGGAAGGGCCTCCGGAACAGTATGGCCTGCCGACAAATCCGAGTATTCCGCTTTCGATCTTCCTCTGGAAAGATGTTATCAAACCGCTCGGTATCCTCGGGTTCTGGGGGAGCATCGGCGCCATGCTGCTGCATTATGTGACTATTGGGCCGAAAAAAATTGATAGTGATCATGACGTCAGGGAGGACAGCAATGAGTGATTATATTGAGCGTTTCAGAACCAGCGAACGAATCCTGCACTGGGTTGTTACGTGCAGCTTCTTTACTCTGCTTCTCACCGGACTTGGGCTCTATTCCAGGCTTTTTAACGGTTTTTTCGGTCTGTTCGGAGGTGGACAGGGCGCTATCCTGACCCACAAAATTTCGGGCATTATATTTTTCTTCAGCTCCCTTTACATGTTTTTTAATCATAAAAAGGATGTCTCCAGCTTTGATGATTCCGACTGGCAGTGGATAAAGAAGTACGGAGGCTATCTCACCAAATACGGAGTCCACTTTGACATCGGCAAGTACAACCCCGGACAGAAGTTGTTTGCCGTATTCATTGCCGCCGCTACCGTAGCTCTGGGGTTAACCGGCATCTTCATCTGGTTTCCGGGGTCCTTCCCCCGCTGGATCGTACAGATGTCTCTGCTGCTGCACAGCACGATGTTTGTGGGTTCAATAATGTTCGTCGTTGTACATGTATACCTTGCCACCATCGGCAACCCCGGCACCATTGAGGCCATGCTGTACGGCGATGTCCGAACATTATGGGCAAAAAAACATCACCCGAAATGGTACAAGGACGTTACCGAAGAAAATCAGTAGCGAAAAAAAATCAACATAATCTGCGTGGGCAGCGTATCGCTGCCCACGACGCAGACCAGGGAGCATTGATGTCGTCATACAGCAGTAAAATAAAATCACTGCAGGATGCTGCGGTACGATCACCGGAATATGGAGCGATCATACCGCTCTTTGTGGAACTCTTCCGCTATCTTGAGGTAGCAGCCGGCCAGACCGGGATTGCAGTCAACGCCCCGCAGAAAAGCCTGAAACATGGATTCCCGCTGATCTCGCCTGACAACCTGACCATTGACACCGCCGCCTGCTCTGCATTTCTGAAAGGCGCAATTTCCGTTCTCAGCCGGGTTGGCAACGAGGGGGCAGACGACCTGTCGAAGATCCGGGAAGCGATCAATGCCGGGGGGCTTGATCTTAAGGCGATGTTCCGCGCTATCCTGGAGCGTAGAAGGAGTGACATCGACGAAGCAGCCCTGGCCATAAACGTGCCTGCAACGCTTCTGGAGTACATCTGCGAGATCCCTCTGAAAGCGGCCCTTGAACTCTTTGCCGAAGGTGTTTCCACTGACGGGCTTGAGAACTGGACAGAAGGGTGCTGCCCGGTTTGCGGTTCGCGGGCCGGCATGGCAGAACTGGCCGGGGAGGAGGGAAAACGGCACCTCTTCTGCTCGGCCTGCACGTTCCGCTGGCCCTTCAAGCGTTTGCAGTGCCCCTACTGCGGAAACGAGGAAGTTGACAAGCTCTCCTACTTTGTCGCCGGTGACGGCGCAACCCGCGTGGACACCTGCAAGGCTTGCAGCCGTTACATCAAAACCCGCGATTCCCGGAAAGGAAATTCAGATGTGCCGATGGAAGTAGAGGACCTGATGACGATTCACCTTGACCTGCTGGCCGCTAAAGAGGGCTTCGAACGGGGAAAATAATTACTATCCCGAAATTGTGTGGTGAACTATGACAACTGTCTCTTCAAATCTTATCCACGACGTTACCGGTGTAATACTGGCAGGAGGGCGTTCTTCCCGTATGCACAGCAACAAGGCTCTGCTGCCGTACCGGGGGGGACGGTTTATCGAAGCCATCCACCGACTGCTGCATGCGATCTTCCCCGAGGTAATCCTCGTAACCAATAATCCGGAACAGTACGAGTTTCTCCCGTGCAGAAAGGTACCCGACCTTTACGAGGGAATGGGGGTATTGGCGGGAATCCATTCCGGCCTGTATCACAGCAGCAATCCGGCCATATTTGCCGTAGCATGCGACATGCCCTATCTGATGGAAAGCCTGATCAGGCATATGGCTTCCCGGGCACATTCCGGCGGTGTCCTGATCCCGGACAGCCCTAACGGGCTGGAACCGCTCCACGCGGTCTACGGCAAGGAATGCCTTGCTGCCATCGAGGCAACGCTGCTGAGTGGGCAAAGAAGGATCGTCTCCTTTTTTGACCGCACCAATGTCAGCAAGATGAATGTGGAGCAGGTCGCCTACTTCGACCCCTCATTTGCCTCCTTCATAAATATCAACACACCTCGCGATTATTACGACCTTCGCGACAGAGAGCGCACCGCCGAACTGCATATCGATGAAAACGTGTTCGATAAGGGCTCTGCCAAACACTCCGCATTCTGATTATTGCCAACCATCTGCCGGAAAAGCGCAGAAAACAACGAGCATGAAGGAAGCGTGCTCACCTTCCTGACGCAGGCCTCGACAAAGATTATCTCACGTGATACGGTTGTTCGTATTGATCCGGGGGTTACCTCATGTTGCAGCATCAATACCCCGGAAGAACACCGGCAGATGGCAGGTAGCATCTTACGGCCAGAGAAGGATGCTGATGGAACTGACTGACTCCCACGGGAGGAACATAAACTATCTCCGCCTGTCGGTCACCGACCGCTGCAACATGCGCTGTTTCTACTGCATGCCGGAAGAAGGCATCACCAAGAGGGAGCATGGCACAATCCTTTCGTATGAGGAGCTGCTGCTGATCTCCGAAACAGCCATCGGGCTCGGTATCGAGAAAATCCGCATCACCGGAGGCGAGCCGCTGGTGCGGACCGGGATCGTCGGCTTTCTGGAACGATTGGCACGGATCCCCGGTCTGCGGCACCTGGCTCTGACCACCAACGGCCTGCTGCTGGAACAGCTGGCCGATGCTCTCCACCAGGCCGGCGTTCAACGTCTGAATGTCAGCCTCGACTCCCTTAAACCTCAGACTTTCAGTGATATCACCCGTGGCGGCGACCTGAAGAGGGTGCTGGGCGGGCTGGACGCCGCGGAAAGAGCCGGATTTCCGCCGCCGAAAATCAACTGCGTGATAATGCGCGGAGTCAACGACAACGAAATACTCGACTTTGCCGACATGACCCTGTCCCACGGCAATTCAATCCGCTTCATAGAGTACATGCCGGCAATCAAGGAAGATGGGTGGCAGCGCTACTGCATCCCCGGGAGTGAAATTCTGGAGCGGATCGCCGGCAGATACACTCTGGAACAGGTGGACAAGGGTCCGTTTTCCGGACCGTCACGGGATTTCCGCATCCCCGGCGCACGTGGCAGCATCGGCATTATCACCGCGGTCTCCGGCCATTTCTGCAGCGAATGCAACCGCATCCGGGTCACCTCCACCGGGCAGGCCAAAGGGTGTCTTTTTTCGGATGAAAAAACCGATCTGGTGCCGTATCTGCGCCCCCCTGACAGGGAGCGGCTGGCAGAGGCGCTGCGCGGAATTGTTTCGTCAAAGCCGGAGCGCCACTCCATCACCGGTGAAGGGTACGCGCACAAGAATTTTACCATGTCTCAGATCGGAGGATAACATACCATGGCTCGTGTCGAAGCGGTCTGTATCAGCGAAAACAAGGGAGAGCGGAAGAAACCGGTCGAATCGGTAACCTTGCGTGAGAACCACGGCATCGTCGGCGACGGCCATGCCGGTGACTGGCATCGCCAAATTAGCCTGTTGGCCACGGAGAGCATAGACAAGATGCGGGCTCTGGGGCTCGATGTGACGGCGGGCGACTTTGCCGAGAATATCACCACCAGCGGCATCGATCTCGTCTCACTCCCGATCGGCAGTCGGCTGCAGGTGGGGGAAACCCTGCTGGAGGTAACCCAGATCGGCAAGGAGTGCCACACCCGCTGCGCCATCTTTTACCAGGCCGGCGACTGCGTCATGCCCAAGGAGGGAATCTTTGCCAAGGTCATCACCGGCGGAGTGATCAGGTCGGGGGATGGGGTGGAGACAATCCTGCAGTGATGCCCTGACAAAGGCGGCAAACGTGTGTAAGGTACCAACGGCCCCGGATAATTAATTGTCCGGGGCCGTTTTGCTTTAGTAAGTCACAAAATATTTTCTGCGGTTTTTTTCAGAAAATAGTCTGGTTTCCGCTCTATCCCGTTTATCGGGCATAAGCCCGGGTTTAACGTGCTCGAATTCGAATTAGAAACCGGACAAGGCTGAAGAGCTGCCGCATGGCTTCCCAACCGGCCGCATGATCTTCTCCATTTTTCCTTTGCCTCTCCGCGCCCATTCCTAGTATCATACGCGGGTTTTAGGGTCAGCAGTTGACACTGAAAAAGAAGATATTGCAAACATGCCGGTTACAGTTCAGGAGGGCAGGTGCCACGATGAAATCCCTCTGGAATAGACCCGCATGAATAACGCAGCAGGTGATTTCAATGCTTGTCTTTGGAGGTAAAAAATGAGGCGACTCATGATTACTTGTGTGGTCGTAGGTATTGCCATGATCAGCAGCGGCTGTTCAACGGCATCAAAAAGTGTTGTAAAGGGCGGGGCCGGGACGCTTGTCATCCGGTGCGATGCCGCAAAATCGTTATCCGTCTGTCGTGAACAGGCAAAAGATGCATGTCCCAACGGGTATACGACCATCTCGGAAACCACTGGCGTCAACCGAAAAGAGATCAGGGTCTCCTGTAAAAACCAGGCCGATACGGTTACAAAGGGCAAAGGGAGCATCAACGGGGTCGTGTCTCAACCACATACAAAATAAAAAAGGAACGGGCTGATATATGAACGGCCGCAACAACACGTACCCCTGATAGCTGCTGCGAGGACGGCTGGAATGAAGTGCAGAAGCCGCCTGATCCCCACAAACCTCCTTGAACCACTCACAAATGAAGCTGACTTCGTCGGGGCATATTTTTCCTTTGCCTCCCCCCTCCGATTGCGGGTAATATGTCCGCGTTTATCCAATAACAAGGAATCCCGAGTCAATGAGCGCAGAAGAATCCAAAAAAGAAAAACTGACCAAAGAGTTGCAGGGGATGGCGCTGGGAACAGTCGGAGTGTTCTTCCTGCTCTCGTTTCTGACCTATAACACCGCCGACGTGTCCTGGAACAGCTACTCAAACGAGGGTGGCATCCAAAACCTCGGGGGGAGGCTGGGGGCGCAGATAGCCGATCTGTTCTTTATCAGTTTCGGTCTGGCCTCGTACCTGATCCCGCTGGCGATGCTCTACATGGCCTACACCCTCTTCCGTTTTAAAGAGATCCGCCTCCGCTCATACAAACTGGCTGCGGCTATTGTACTCCTCTTCTCCCTGGCGACGCTGTTTGCTTTTTTCCGCGACAAGACTTTTTTATTAGGCCAGCAGGTGGCTACCGGCGGAGCGGTCGGCGTGATGGTGTCAAGGGGCCTCAAAAACACCGTCGGCGTCACCGGAGGCCTGCTCCTGCTCCTGCCGCTGCTGGCAGCATCGATCATGATTCTTTCGAAATTCTCCTTTATTCTTTTTGCCGGATGGTGGCTGGAGGACTTCAAGCGTAAATGGGGTGCCTGGCAGGGGCGCCGCGCCCAGGAGCGCAATGAGCAGAACCGCGCCAAGGCGAAACAGGATGGTCTCCCTTCCGCTGCAACGGCAGGCGGCCCGATCATCAAGCCGCTGGCGCCGCCGCCTCCGCGCCCTAACCTTATCAAGAAGGAAAAGGATAAAAAGAAAGAGGACGCCAAAACAGCCGCAGTGCAGGAAACCTTTGAATTCATCAAGGCTGAAGGGGATTTTCACACCCCCCCCTTCTCGCTGCTGGATGTTCCACCCGCCACTGAAAAGACTCTCGACCGTGACGCCCTGACGATGAATGCGCGTCTGCTGGAGAAAAAACTAAAGGATTACAACATCGACGGCGAAGTAGTTGAAATATGCCCCGGCCCGGTCATCACCATGTATGAGTTTTCTCCGGCCCCCGGCATCAAGATCAGCCGCATTGCCGGCCTTACCGATGACCTGACCATGGCGCTGCAGGCGATGTCGATCCGCATTGTGGCTCCGATCCCCGGCAAGGGGGTAGTCGGCATCGAGGTTCCCAACCGTGACCGCGACATGGTTTTTCTGCGCGAGATTTTCAACTGCGAGCATTTTTCCCACAGCAAGATGAAACTGCCTCTGGCTCTTGGAAAGGACATCGCCGGACATCCGGTCGTGACCGACCTCGCCAAGGCGCCGCATCTGCTGGTGGCCGGTTCAACAGGCTCCGGCAAGTCGGTCTCGATCAACACCATGATCCTCTCCCTCCTCTACACCTCCACTCCGAAGGATGTGCGCATGATCATGGTAGACCCCAAGATGCTGGAGTTCTCCATGTACGAGGGGATTCCGCACCTGCTGCTGCCGGTTGTGACCGAGCCGAAGAAGGCCTCGCTGGCGCTGAAATGGGCGGTAAACGAGATGGAGCGCCGCTATCAGCTGCTGTCAGACAAAGGTGTCCGCAACATAGATTCATACAACAAAAAGCTGGCCGGTGAGCTCCTCGAGCAGAAAGAGCACGCCTTGATATCCGATGCCGAGATTATCGAGGAACTTGACGAGCTCGTTGAGGAGGGAGAAGCCGCCCTCGATCCGATTCCCTTTGTGGTCGATGACGGGGAGATTCTGGAGCACAGCCACCTCCCCTATATCGTGGTGATTGTGGACGAGCTGGCCGATCTGATGATGGTCGCCGGCAGAGACGTTGAGGAACATATCGCCCGCCTGGCCCAGAAAGCACGCGCCTCCGGTATCCACCTGATTCTTGCAACCCAGCGCCCTTCTGTGGATGTCATTACCGGCCTGATCAAAGCCAATTTGCCGTCGCGCATCTCCTTCCAGGTTACGTCGAAGGTCGATTCGCGCACCATCCTCGACTGCAACGGCGCTGAAAGCCTGCTCGGTGCCGGCGACATGCTCTATATGCCTCCCGGGACCTCACGCCTGCAGCGTATCCACGGTGCATTTGTCTCCGACTCCGAAGTACAGCGGGTGGTGGATTTCCTCAAGAAGCAGGGTAAACCGGTCTACGAGAAGTCGATCATGGAGATGAAGGATTCCGATGATAAGGGCGCTTCAGGGAATGAAGAGGAACAGGACGAGCGCTGGGAAGATGCCTTAAGGCTGGTTTCGGAGACCAAGCAGGCCAGCATTTCGATGGTGCAGC
Organism: Geobacter sp.; assembly: GCA_009886055.1. GTDB lineage: Bacteria > Desulfobacterota > Desulfuromonadia > Geobacterales > Pseudopelobacteraceae > JACRCG01. The sequence continues at coordinate 38,972 of VFJM01000015.1, forward strand.
GCCGCCTGCGGATCGGCTATAACCGGGCAGCGCGAATCGTCGAGATGATGGAGAGCGAGGGGATGATCGCCCAAAGTGACGGCACCAGCAAGCCGCGCGAAATCTATATGGATGTCATCAATGCCTATCTGAATTCTCAGTTGACGAGGTGAGAGGGGATATGAATTCGATACAGGCCGCCGCTATTCAGTTTAACGTCAAACAGGGAGATGTCGATGCCAATCTGGCGTATGTTCGCGAGGCTCTTCCCCGCGTGGCGGGACAGGGGGCCAATCTGGCAGTACTGCCGGAGATGTGGTCAAGCGGTTTTTCCTACCGGGATCTGAACCGGCTGGCCCTGCGGACTGCGGGGATTGTGGAGGAGCTGCTGGCACTCTCACGGGAGCTTAAGCTCGTGATCGTCGGCAGCATGCCGGAACCGAACGGCGACAAGGTATTCAACACGGTCTATGTTGCCGACAACGGCACACTGGCCGGGGTCTACCGCAAGATCCACCTCTTCTCCCTGCTGGGTGAGGAACGCGCTTTTTCCGGTGGCGATTCATGGCTGCTGGCAGAGACTTCGATCGGCAAGGTGGGGGTCATCATCTGTTACGACCTGCGTTTTCCCGAACTTTCACGGCGTTTGGCGGTCGAAGGGGCCCGGGTGATCTGCGTGCCGGCCCAATGGCCCAAGCCTCGCCAGGAGCACTGGCGCACGCTGCTGCGGGCACGAGCGATAGAAAACCAGCTCTTTGTTGTCGCCTGTAACGCCTGCGGCCCGATCGGCAAACTGGATTTCTTCGGCATGAGCATGATTATCGACCCCAAAGGGGAACTGCTGGCCGAGACGGGGGAGAGTGAGGGGGAGATTGTCGCTCCGCTTGACATGCAGGCCATGGACGCCTGGCGTGCGCAAATCCCCTGCTTCAACGACCGCAAGCCGGGGAGCTATTAAATCTGAAAAAACATTTAACCGCAGAGGTCGCAGGGGTTCGCAGAGGAACGCCACAATCTTTGAGGGGTGAATCTTAAGGCTTTCAAGTTTTCCCCATCTTTTCTGTTTTTGCCTTTCCTCTGCGTCCTCTGCGGTTAAACTGCCGTAGTCTTTTCAGACGTGCAGCTTCTTCAAAAGTTCCGGTCGGTGCAGGGACTTGCGCAAGGTGCTCCGCATCGCTTCAACCTCTTCAAACCCTTCTTCCTTTGACATGAAACCGCTCTTGTAGCGCAGCCGCAGGCTTCTGCGCAGAGCGTCGGCCGCGGCCAGCGCCTTCTCTCCGGTCGGATCCACCCGCAGAAATTTCGAATCGGCCGGATTCTGCAGAAAATCAAAGATCGCTTCCCTGGCCAATTCCATATACTCGTCCCGATCAGCCTCCGTCAGTTGGTATCGCGACTTGCTGGAGAGGGTCTGCAGGATTTTTTGCAGCCTCTCCACCCGGGCCAACACCAGAATCGAACTTAAAATCCGTTTGTTGGTGCCGAACGAGAAGATTGTCGTCGTCAGCACATTGCGCAGCAATACATCGTTGGCACGCCTGTCAGCACGGCAGACAATGCGGGCCAGTTCCCAGACATCCTTCTCCACAAACGCCTCAAAGCGCATCTCCCAATAGGCATGTTTCATGGTTATCGTGGGGAAAGAGCGGATGATCTTGTAGGGAACGTAGTAATTATGAGCAACAGTATCCGCCGCCAGATGACAGAGATACCCATATGCGCAGGCTCTCTGATGGTCGGTACCAGCCTCTTTCAGCAGAGTCCGGCCGATCCCCCAGCGATGACAGTGCAGCAGGTAGTGGGTGTATTTCTTTCCGAACGTAATGTCGGGAGCGAGACAGCCGTACAGAAAATCTTTTGGATGGGCCGCAAGAAGAGCGGCAACGTCCCCCCCCACCAGATCCAGGTTGGCCAGTGCATGGACCCCCAGCTGAAGATGGATACCTCCACCCCAGGCCAGTGCATCGGTCGGGAGGAGTATTGCCGCAACGGTTATTAACAGAAAAAGCATATCGGTTCTTTCTTTTGACAGGCTAGGTGCTTAGTGGTAGTTTAAGTGCTTAATTATACCCTACTTTATACTACCTTGCACACAAAAATGACAGGCAGGAGCAGCTACCGTGAACGCACATTCAACCCGGCATTCCGTCCAATCCCACCTTACTGCATCGCTCACGGCCTACCTGGAGGATCTCCAGGAAAGCGGCGTGGACGGAATTCCGGCAGAACTTGTGACATCAGCCGAAACGTATGCCGCACCACAACGAACCGCTGCTCCGGAACAGGGTAGAGAGAACATGATGAATGAGCAGGCGAGCACACCTGAAAAACATGAGACTCTTGAGCAGATCAGAAAAAATCTGGGGCCGTGTCAGCGCTGTAAGCTGGGAGCCACCAGAAAAAACCTGGTGTTCGGGGTCGGAAATCCGAAGGCCCGCCTCGTGTTCGTCGGCGAAGGGCCGGGAGCCGATGAGGATGCGCAAGGGGAGCCGTTCGTCGGCGATGCCGGCAAGATGCTGAATCGCATCATCGCCGCGATGGAGTTGAAACGCGAGGATGTGTACATCTGCAATGTCGTAAAGTGCCGCCCGCCGCAGAACCGGCCGCCGGAAAGCGATGAAGTCGCCACATGTTCACCGTTTCTGCTGCGGCAACTCCAGTCGGTCAGGCCGGAGGTGATTGTGGCGCTCGGCAGTTCTGCCGCACAGGCTCTGCTGCAGACGAAGGTGCCGATCTCAAAGCTGCGCGGCAAGTTCCACGACTTCCACGGCATGCCGCTCATGCCGACCTATCACCCGTCGTACCTGCTCCGTACCGGCGGCAACTCCGACTCGTTCTGGAGTGTCTGGGACGACATGATCCAGGTGCTGCGGCTCCTCAAGCTGCCGGTCCCTGACAAAAGCAGGAAGAAATAGAACCGACGTGACCGCCACCATCCCCTTTCTGAAGGACCTCTTTCCCCCCTCCCGCCACGACCGGGTCCTCCTCGTCGGCGGAACGGTACGCGACATGCTGCTCGGGAGGGAGAGCGAGGACATCGACCTGGTAGCCTCCCTTTCCCCCGGTGAACTCACGGCGCTCGGTTTCCGCCTCGTGGAGGCGACCAGTGGAGCTGTCATCTACTTCAAGCAGCATCCCCAATTCGGCAAGATTGAAGTCACCCGCATCGACAGCATGGATGATCTGGAGGGTGACCTGTTCCGTCGCGACTTCACGATAAACGCGATGGCGATGGATCTGAACGGCAGGCAGTTTGACCCTTTGGGCGGTGAAGATGATCTGAAGGCTGGTGTCCTCAGGGCGTGCAGCAATCACACCTTCAGAGGAGATCCTCTGCGCATCTTTCGCGCCTTCCGGTTCGAGGCTGATGGGTGGGTAATGGCACCGGAGAGTGCGGCGCTGATCCGGAGTGAGAATTGGTCCGATGCGTTAGGTGCCATGCCGACCGAGCGTTTCAGCGCCGAGATGCTGAAGGCGCTGGCGCGGAAGGTTCCGGAGCGTTTCTTTCAGCGGATGATCGAGTTCAACGTCGGCGCGGAAATACTCCCTGAAATCTTCCGGATGCCGCAGGTACCTGCCGGGCCGCCCCGGCACCATCCGGAGGGGGACCTCTTCACCCACTCCGTCCAGGTACTGCAGAGGGTTGCGGCGCTGACGGATGACCCGCTGCCCCGTTTCTGCGCCCTCTTTCACGATCTCGGCAAACTGGCTACCGATCCGGCGCTCTATCCCAAGCATCATGGTCATGACGACGCCGGGTTTGAAATGGCGGCAGGGCTTTGCAACCGTCTCCGTCTGCCGTCCACGTACCGCCGGGCACTGGCCTGGATCAGCCGCCTGCACGGCA
>VFJM01000272.1 GCA_009886055.1 Geobacter sp.
GAATTCAGCAGGAGCGTCAGGGAAAGACCCTCATGCCGAATGCCCGCGAATATTCCCGTTATTTCGGTCTGAACCCGACCAATATCAAGCTGGCCAAGCCGAATGCCATGGTCATGCATCCCGGCCCGATCAACCGCGGGGTGGAAATGTCCTCCAGCATGGTCGATGGCGACCAGTCCTGGATTCTGAAGCAGGTGGAGAACGGCGTCGCGGTGAGGATGTCGATGCTGTACCACGTCTGCGGCGGCGAGTTAGAGTGAATAAGGCGATTTTGTAGGGGCAGGTCTTGACCTGCCCGCCAAACAGGGCGATCCAAGGATGCGCCCCTACATTTACATTTACGAGGTGACTCTATGAATCTGCTGATAAAAAATGGCCGGGTGATCGACCCCTCCCAGAAGATTGACGATACGCTGGACGTTCTGGTGGAGAACGGCCTGATCAGGGAGATCGGCACGGGGCTTGCTGCACCTGCCGGAGTCGAAACCATCGACGCTGCCGGCATGTATGTGGTGCCTGGGCTGATTGATATGCATGTCCACCTCCGTGATCCGGGTCTGGAGTACAAGGAAGACATCATATCCGGTACAAAAGCTGCGGTTGCGGGCGGCTTTACTTCGGTCTGCTGCATGCCCAATACAAAGCCGGTTATCGATAACAAAACGGTTGCCAGCTACATCATCAACAAGGCCAGGGAGGAGGGTTTCTGCAATGTTTTTCCGGTCGGCTCCATTACCTACGGGCTTTCCGGAGATCGCATGTCGGAGATGGGGGAGCTGAAGGAGTCAGGCTGTGTGGCGGTTTCCGATGACGGCAAACCGGTCAATAACAGCGAATTGATGATGCGTTCCCTGCAATACGCCGCCGGGATCGGGATCATGGTGATTTCGCACGCCGAGGAACTGGAACTGGTGGGAGAGGGAGCTATGAATGAAGGCTTCACCTCTACCGAACTCGGGCTGAAAGGGATTCCGCGTGTCGCCGAGGATGTTGCTACTGCTCGTGAGACGCTGCTGGCAGAGTATACCGGTACGCCGATTCATATCGCTCATGTCTCCACCAAGGGATCGGTGCGGATCATTCGCGAGGCCAAAGCGCGCGGCGTCAAGGTGACCTGTGAAACAGCGCCGCACTATTTCAGTCTGACTGATGACGCAGTTCGCGGCTACAACACCAACGCCAAGATGAACCCGCCGCTCAGGGAGGCCGAGGATGTGGCCGCCATCAAGGAAGGGTTGAAGGACGGCACCATTGATGCCATCGCCACCGATCACGCGCCTCACCATCAGGATGAGAAAGATGTCGAATTCAATGTTGCCATGAACGGCATCATCGGGCTGGAAACTTCCTTGCCATTGTCGCTCGCCCTGATCGACGAAGGGATTCTTACACTTAATCAACTGATCGAGATAATGTCATCTAACCCTTCGAATATCCTCAATTTGAATCGCGGCACACTCAAGGCTGGTTCAAGTGCAGACATTACCCTGATTGATCCGACGATTGAGTGGATCGTAGAGGCGGACAAGCTGGCCAGCAAGTCCAAGAATTCGCCCTGGCTTGGTAAAAAGCTCAAAGGTGGCGCTGCGGCGACCATAGTGGGCGGTAAACTGGTGTACAAACGATAAA
>VFJM01000370.1 GCA_009886055.1 Geobacter sp.
AGATCAACGCATTGGCGCAGAAGATAAGGTCGAAACTCTTCATAGAAATCATTTTGGAATCTTCATACAGGTTAAGCTTGTTGAAGGTGACAGCTTTTTTAACTTCCGGAGACAGGATGAATTTACCGTTTTCTTCACGGAAATATGTCTGTTTGTACGTATCCGGGATATTTCGAACGGAATAGGCGTTGTAAATCCCCTCCCTGGCTTGGGCGATAACCGTTCCATTAATGTCGGTGCCGACGATTTCAATAATCCAGTCTTTCAGGAGGGTAGCCCGTTTTCCAAGAAGAATCATCGCCATGGTGTAGGCTTCTTCCCCGGAAGATGAGGCGGCGCTCCAGACCCGCAGCGTGCGGAAGCCAATTTTGTTTTTAACTTCGACAAGTTCGGGCAGCAGCATGTTCTCAAGAGCCGCTAATTGAGAGGTGTTACGAAAAAAATAGGTTTCGTTGGTGGTTATTTCATCCATGAGAAAATTTAATTCTTCCGCTCCGCGAGGGGATGTTAGTAGAAGGTAATAATCATGGCAGGTTTTCGTGCCGGTGGCCTCCATGCGGCGCGTTAGTCTGCTTTCCAAAAAATATTTCTTGGTGGTGTGAAAATACACGCCGCAAATGTTATAAATAAAATCACGGAGTTGTTCAAACTCCTGATCGCTGATAGCCATGGTTCACTCCTTGGGCGTCATTACCCGCGCCCGAATTGGCTATGGATGTATGCCGTCTTGAAAGCGTCACAGAATTACATGATCAGCTGTCCCATTTGATAACAATCTCAACAAGTCGTGGTATTGACTTCTCAGTAATATATAGTGGTTTGTTAGAAACGCAACATGTTTCAAGGGTTCCACCTTAAATATGCGCGCGTATGGTGCTATTCCCGCAGACGCTTCAGGATTTTACTGTTCCTGCTTGCTTCTCCCCGGAGTAGTGTGTAAAATTTGCGACCGTTTCAGCCCTTAACTATTTTCTCCGCTGCGAGGCATGTATGGCTCCACTCTATATCGTCGGCACCGGACCCGGTGCCCCCTGCCATCTGACGGATGCCGCCAGGCAGGCTATTGCAGATTCTGATATCATTATCGGGTATGATAA
>VFJM01000037.1 GCA_009886055.1 Geobacter sp.
CGGTTACAGAAAACTCGCCGGTGTGCTTGATGGCATCGGCAAGAACAATACTCTTGCGATCAATATCAAAGCCATTGGCCTTCAGAAAAGCGGCAATGTCCATGGTGGTGACTGCGCCGAACAGTTTGCCTTCTTCGCCGGCTTTATGCGATAGAACGATTGACAGAGCTTCCAGTTTTGTTCCCAGAAGCTTTGCGCCCTCGAGGGCCTTGTCCTTTTTGTAGGCCATTTGACGTTTTGTATGTTCAAGTGCCTTGGCGTTGCCTTCTGTGGCTAATACTGCCAGTTTTTTGGGGAGCAGGTAGTTACGGGCATAGCCGGGCGCTACCTTTACGATGTCACCAATGTGACCCAACGTTTCAATGTTCTCATTCAGAATAACTTTCATCTTTTTTCTCCTTTCGAGCCTGTTAAGTAGTTACAGGTTTTCCTGTGTTTTTTTAGGGGTTCTGAAATCAATCCATAGATCGAACAATCCAATGCAGGCAACAACAGCAAGCAGGTACGGCTGGATGATCAGCATCGCGTACAAAAGTATCCGCACAAGTGCGGGAACAGAATGTTTTGTAAAAAATGCAGAGATAACCGCCATACCTTGGAATAAATAGAGCAGGGAGATAATCAGCAAGATGTTGAGTGCCGGTGTTGTTATCGGGGACGCCGGCAACAAAAGGAAAAATCCGGCAGCAATCAGAAACCAGACGAGCAAATCAGGATTCCTGAACGAGCTGAAATCGCTGACAGTCAGATTTACCGCTGTTTTGGCCGTGGTTTTTTTTAAAAGAACAAGATTGCATCCGGCGATAACAACAAGCATTGCCGTAAGTAGAGCGGGGTAAAGACGCTTCAGCATATCGGCAGCTGTTGCCATCGAACGTTTGAGAAGTTCCAGCTCTTCTCCCGTTACCCCTGCTTTTTCATATAGTGCGACTGCCTGATTCAAACTGGCCGAAATCTCGGCAGAAATCAGCTGTTGAAGGTTAAGGCCGGAAACGGTGCTGTAAACAATGAAACCGGCGGAAAATATCAGCAGATTTGCTGCCGACGTCCAGAAAAGGGCACGACTGTCACTGATGCCACGCAACAGAAGTTCCGGCATAAAAAAGCCGATCATTCCGCACATCCCCAAGTATAGGCTTCCGGCAACAATTCCAAACAGGGCTGTTATGGCGGCAGTTGAGCCGAGTAAGACAATCAGCGACGACATACGGCCATGAACGAGGCGGTTATATGCGGCAGGAAACGGGGCTAGTACCCCGGAAAAAATCCCAAGAGGCGGAACTGCCAGATAGGCCGCAAATAAAACAAACGAACCGACCACTCCAAGCAATGACGCTTTCAGGCGTATGTACATGTAGCGGTCGGCTGGAGATTTCAGGCTCATTCAGATATTGTCAGTTTACTGCGTGATTGGCTGCAATCGGCAGAAGAGCAATGTTTCTGGCCCGCTTGATGGCTTCAGTGATGTGCCGTTGATGTGCTGCACAGTTCCCGGAAATTCTGCGAGGAACAATTTTGCCGCGTTCCGTAATAAAAAAGCGGAGTGTACGAGGCTCTTTGTAGTCGATTGTCAGGTTCTTTTCCGCACAGAAACGGCATACTTTACGGCGCTGAAAAGGGCGTCTCTTGCGTGGGCCGCCCTGTCCGCCCTGTCCGCCCGGGCCGCCTGTCGGTCGCTGTCCCGGTCCGCCTGCTGGGCGCTGTCCGGCACTGGCTGGACGCTGATAAGATGATGTTGTAGCTGGTCTTTCGTCACTCATGAGTATATCTCCTCCAGTAATTTATTCGGCAGCTTCTTCAGCGGCTGGTGTTTCTACGGTAGTTTCTTCCTCTGTCTCTTCCGTTACGGTTTCCGGCTCGGCTTTTTTCTCCGGTACGGCACGCTCGGGGAGATCGGTAATGTTTATACTCTGGTAACGCAGCACCTTGTCGTCAAGCCTCAGACGTCGCTCAAGTTCTGCGATAAGAGCACTGTCTCCATCAAAACGGAGATAATAATACCGGCCTCTGGCAGACTTCTTGATGGGATAGGCCAGTTTCCTGATACCCCAGTCATCCATCCTGAAACACTCGCCCTTATACGACGAGATGACGTCCTGAGCCTTTGCTGTGACCGACTTGATGTCGTCTTCGCTCAGTTCGGGCTGGAGGATAAAAATCGTTTCGTACTTCCTCATGTTGGTAATCCTCCTCACGGATTCGAGCCCCGGTCCTACCCGGAGCAAGGAGATTTCGGCACAAATGCCGTCTTTAAAAGAACTAGTCTTCTACTATGATTCTACTCAAAGTGCAACAAAATCTTTGTGATCAGGGCAGGTAACCAAGTATTTTTTCACAAGTTCCACCGGATGGTACGATAGCTTGGCGCTGCGAAGTCCCATGTCACCCAGATCCTGCTCACGGTTCAGGTAACGGCACTCCTGAAACAGCAGTCGTGCAAACTCGCGGTTTACAAGCTGATTCAGCCCTTCGATAAAGGGATCTGCCTTCTCGAAATGACACACGGCGGTATCCCGGTTGAGGCGTTCGCCAAGGGCGAACGCGGCCACACGGTCGTCCACAACAATGACGACCCCCTCAAGACCAAGTATTTCAGCAATCTGCAGCGCCTCTGACGTTGCTTCCACCTCCATAAGAAGCGGTCTTGCGGCTTCGTCCTGGTATCTCTGAAGCCATTCGTCTAAAAGTTTCAGGCAGCCATTCAGATGCTCCCTGGCATAGATTGCTACTCTGTAGACGTGGCGATTGGTAAAATAGCTGATCCGGTTTTTCTTCTTGTGAAAGCGGCTTCCCGGCAATGTTGCCAGTTCCTCACGGAGATAGAGATAGTCGCATGAGTCGCGCAGATCGGTTCTCTGTACGGTATTACCGGGAAGATATCTGCCGGTAAACTGATCATCGGCGCCATACAGGGCCTGGCCGGCATCAAACATGACCTTCAGGGCTTTTGCAATATCTCCCCCGAGTGGCGGCAGGAAATAATCTGACCCGTCATACCCTTTGCCCAGCACGATAATCGAATCCGCTACCCTTGTCAGCTTATAGTCATGCGCATTCCGGAACAGATAGAGACCGGCAAAGGTCAGCTCGGACACGCGAGGCTGGATATCGGCATATAACCGGTCAAGGAGCGGTTTGTCATCCATCGCAAGTGCCCTTGATGCAGGATACGGAGGAATTTCCATTTGAGTTCTCCGTGAATTGAATAAAGCCTTATAACATTCCGAAGCTATTGATTATAAGCGGAAAGATTTTTGCTGAAATTGTACCAAATTTGTATCAGTATCTGTAGCTATACCAATTTAGACAAACCCAAAAAAAACTGCATTTACAATATAATAGGCAAAATAACCAAGCATAAATACAAGCAGTACAATGTAAATTAAATCTTTCCAGCCGTAAATTCCTATTTTATTCAGCAAGCTTGTTATACCAGTCCGTTTCCACATATTTGATCCCCTCGTTGATTTGAACTGTTAACTATTTCATACAGGACCCAAAAAATATTTCTACTGTTCTTGGAACAAGCGGCATTCCCTTCCAATGAAATCACCATTCTTCAAAGTTGGCAAGGATATGATGGAACGTGTGTTGGGGGTATGAAGCGTGTCCTCTGATCTGTGAGTCTGCTTAAATTCCTTCGTCTGGAACTGCTGCTGAAGGTCTTGTGGCACCGGGATTCTTGCATAGAATGTTTGCCCTTTCCGTGTTAAATAATCCATAAAAATATCTCCGAAATTGTGCAAAAAATTGTACAATCCACAAATCCGGCCATGTATGTTAAAAAATTATTCAATAAAATCAATGTGTTTCAACACGATTTTCTTGACTTCTCAGTGAATTGTTGTAGTATTTTGCCTCGCTATTCTATCAGAAAACCTATCATGGAGGAACGTGTAATGGCTATCGCTTTAAAAATTGCCAGTCAAATATCCAAATCATCCTGGATCCGCAGGATGTTCGAAGAGGGGGAGCGCCTACGACAGGAATTCGGCGCTGACAATATTTTCGATTTTACGCTTGGCAATCCTGATGTAGAGCCGCCTGAATCCTTCAGTCGCGAATTGCTGAAACTGGCACAGAACCCGCTGCCGGGAATGCATCGCTACATGAACAATGCAGGGTATACCGAAACCCGGAGCGCCGTAGCGGAAAAGATATCAAGAGATGCCGGCCTTACCGTCCCTGCCGGCAATATCATCATGACCTGCGGTGCCGGCGGTGCTCTCAATGTGGTGCTCAAGACAATTCTCAACCCGGGGGAGGAGGTTATAATCCTGGCTCCCTACTTCGTTGAGTACAAGTTCTACATCGACAATCATGGCGGGGTCCCGGTCGATGTCTGGACGAATCGCGACACGTTTCAGCTTGATATCGACGCCATCGAACGGGCGATCACGGCAAAAACCCGCGCTATCATCATCTGCTCCCCGAACAACCCGACCGGCGTCATCTATCCGGCAGAAAGCCTGAAGCGGCTCGGGGACCTCCTGAAAACAGTACACGAACGGACCGGCCATCTGATCTACGTCATATCCGATGAGCCGTACGCTCGTATCGCTTTTGACGGCCGGCATGTGCCGAATATCTTCCCGCTGGTGGAAAGTTCGATCATCGTCACGTCACACAGCAAAGACCTGGCCCTGCCGGGCGAGCGGATCGGGTACCTGGCGGCCAATCCCCGCATGGCAACCGCCGGGCAGTTTATGGAGGGTGCGGTTTTCAGTAATCGCGTGCTCGGTTTTGTCAACGCCCCGGCGCTGATGCAGCGGCTCGTTGCCAAGCTGCAGGATGAATCGGTCGATATTGCCGATTATCAGGCTAAACGCGATCTGCTGGTGAGTGAACTGAGCGGAATGGGCTTTGAAATGGTTAAGCCGGATGGCGCCTTTTACATCTTCCCCAAATCCCCTCTTGCTGATGATGTCGAGTTCGTCAAGATGGCTCAGAAACATCACATCCTGCTGGTGCCGGGGACAGGTTTCGGCGCCCCCGGTTTCTTCAGAATTGCCTACTGCTTTGATATCGGGATGATTGAACGAAGTTTGCCGGCCTGGCGGGCGCTTGCGAAAGAGGTCGGGCTGAAGGGGTAGAGTCGGGCGGTTTTAAACACGGAGGGGCTATTTTTTCTGCTCCTCCGCTTTTTTTTGAAGAAGCTCGATAAAATCGATCGAACGGTGGACAAAACGGAGATTAAAGCGGCTTTCGTACAATAGTAACGCAGACGCAACAAAGAGAAAAAGCCCGCCGCTGAGGGCAATTAACGTCGGGATCCAGGCATGTTCGCTGCTGCCGTAGGCAACGGTAACGGCTATGGCCAGGCTTGAAGAGACAAAGAGCAGTGTTGCGGTATAGAGGGAGAGCATCGCCTTCTGGATCAATATTGCCCGTCGTCTCTGCAGTTCAATCTGGCCGTGCAGATGCCTCATCCGTTCTTCCGGGTACGAAATATTCCCCGTTATAATTGCTTCTACTTCACCTTTCATGACATTTACCCGGTCAAATATTCGTCCCAAACGGGCGGACGTTGAAAATATCAGCGTTCCGCACGCCGATATCAGAACTGCAGGGGTAATCATCGAGGTAAGTATGCGTGAACTGTTGAGCGCTTCCAGGAGCACATTTTCTTGGCCGGTCATGTCTTTTTCCTCGAATTACCGTATTACTCTGAGTCAGGCAATCAGCTTCAGCTCTTCTATTAAATCCGCCAGAACATCATACCCTTTTTGCCAAAATCCGCTATTGGTGATATCAATACCGGCAAGACGGGCGGTGTCGGCCGGTGAAAGCGCTCCGCCCGACTCCAGCAGGTCGTGGTAGCCCGGCTTGAACGAATCTCCCCCTTCGCGATATTTCTGGAAGAGCGCCAGTACCAGCAGTTCGGCAAATGTGTAGGAATAACAGTAGAATCGGCTATGAATAAAGTGACTGATGTAACTCCATCCCCAGCGATAGGCGGGAATCATCTCGACTGAATCGCCATACAGCTTGCCGTTTTCCTCCAGCCAGATTTCAGCTATGCGATCATTCGAGAGGAGCCCCCCGGTGCGTTCGTTGTGCAGGCGAAGCTCGAAGCGCGTCAACACGGTCTGGCGGAAGGTGGTGGCAATGATATCTTCAATTTTGGCACAGAGCAGCGATCTGCGCACGATCGGATCACCTTCGTTATCGAGCAGTCTGCGGGTCAGAAGCATTTCGCCGAACACCGAGGCGGTCTCGGCCAGCGGGAGCGGGGCATGATAGTTTAGCATGCTCTGCTTCTGAGAAATCACAAAATGCAAGCCGTGACCGGCTTCATGTGCTATGGTGGCCAGGTCGCGCAAGGTACCGGTAAAGTTCAGCAGCAGAAACGGCGGCAGATCCGGCGATATCCCCATGGCAAAGGCTCCCCCCGATTTTCCGGTACGGGGGAGGATATCAACACGTCGCTCGGTAAAGAACGCAGCGACAATCGCCCCGAATTCAGGGTCGTACTCCCGGTATGAATCCACCACCAAATCCCGGGCTTCATCAAAGGAATAACTCCGTTCCGCCTCGGCTACCGGGGCGTAGATATCGCAATTCCGCAGTTTATCCATCTTGAGCATCCCGGCCTTGATCCGGAAATATTCCTGAGCCAGGCCGTAATTGGCTTCGGTTACGCCCATAAGGTGCTCAACCGCTTCGTCAGGAATTTCATTGCCGATATTGGTCGGCTGGATTGGCGTCTGATATTGACGCAACTCCATCTCCTGACCATGATCGAGAGCTATGTTGTTGAAGACTGAGTTGTACACGATGCCGTGCTCGCCATGACGTTCCAGGAAAATCGTCATGGCCCGGAAACGGACATCCGGGGATGTGTGATGCAGGAGGGAGAGCAGTTCTTCACCGGTGAACTCCCGCTGCTCGCCATCCAGTTCCATCTGATAGCTGAATGATGCTGAAAGCTCATCGAACAGTTTGGTAAAAGCGCGAACTCCGGTCAGGTCCTTGCGTGTCAGGAGCCGTTCCTCATTTTCTTTAAGGGTATGGGGGCGAAATCTACGGATACCCTCCAGAAAATGAATGTATCCGGACGCTTCGGGAAGCGCACGGAATGATGCAAAACGCTCGTCGCTTACCTCCATCAGTTCCAGATCGAAAAACAGCAGCTGTTGGGAAAGTCGGCTCCCCAGTTCGGAACAACGCTGGGAAAGGGCCCTGTATACCTCATTTCCCGAGTTATCGGCGAACAGCAGATGGGCATAGCAAAACGGTTTTGCCATGGTGGTCTGCAGCGCCTCGTACTCACGAATGGCGGCCAGAAGAGCCGTGTTGTCCAGTGCGGCTACCTTTTCAAAAAATGTATCCCGAAAATCGGCGGCACGTCGTTCAAACGAACCTAGATCGGCTTCCAGTTCCGGTGAATCGGGCGAAGGGTAGAGCAGGGTCGTGTTCCAGGTCAGATCTGTCTGTGGCATTATGCGGCTCCCGAAAAATGATAGTTTCCGAACCTTACACCGGATGTAACGTGGCGTCAAGGTAGCGTCTGGCTGGAAATCTTCAAAATATACTGTCAGAAAAACATTGACACGTGATATTTAGTTTGTTAAACAGACGGCTCACTTATATGGGGGTTTAGCTCAGCTGGGAGAGCGCGTCGCTGGCAGCGACGAGGTCATCGGTTCGATCCCGTTAACCTCCACCAAA
>VFJM01000154.1 GCA_009886055.1 Geobacter sp.
AGATGGTAACCGAGCTCACAAAGGGGCAGCTGCTGGCGCTGCATCTCGGACGCATGAAGGACAAGGGGACCTATACCCCCGCCCAGGTCTCCATGGCAAAGATGAACAATGTCAATATCGCCATTGAAGCCGCCCGTACCGCCCGCACCATTTTAGGTGCCAACGGCATCATGGGGGAGTATCCGATCATGCGCCATGCCAACAACCTGGAAGCGGTCTATACCTATGAAGGTACCCATGACATGCATCTGCTGATCATCGGCGAGAAAATCACCGGAATATCAGCCTTCAGCTAGGGTCGGATCGCTTGAAGAATGTCCATAAAATTGAGAGATGAGCAGTGTCGTTCACGGAAAAGGATTGAATATTATGTCACAACCGGTTTTTGTCGGCCTGGACCTGGGGGCATCGAGAGTAAAAGTCGCTGTTGTTGATCTGCAAGGACAGCTGCTCGGTCACGCGGTCAAAAAAACCGGAACCGACTTTACCGTAACCGGCGCTGCCTGTCTTGATGCGTCACTGGAAATGGCTGGAGCCACCCGCAGCGACATTGTTAAGGCTGTCTCCACGGGCTACGGTCGCGCCAATGTCTCATTCATCACACAGGAAAGCAGGACGGAGATCGGCTGTCTCGCCAAGGGTTGTCACCACTTTTTCCCCGGTGCTATAACCATCATCGATATCGGCGGACAGGATAACAAGATCATCAAGCTCAATGCTGCCGGAAACCGGAGCAGCTTCAAAATGAACCGGAAGTGCGCGGCCGGGACCGGGGCTTTCCTTGAAGAGATGTCCCTGCGCCTCGACATTCCGCTCGAAGAGATGAACGGACTGGCCCGCCAGTCTGAAAACATGATTAAACTCGGAAGTTACTGCACGGTTTTCTCGGCCACGGAAGTGCTTGAGAGCATCCGCAACGGCAAGCAGGTCTCCGACATAGTCAAGGGGATCTTCTACTCGGTCATCAAGAGGGTGCTTGAGATGGATTCCCTGACCGATCGTGTTGTCATGACGGGAGGAGTAGTGGCAAACAACCCCTATATCGTGGAAATGACCGAGAAGATGATCGAACGAAAAGTGCTGCTTCCGGAGTACCCGCAACTGGCGGGCGCCATTGGGGCCGCACTCTATGCGATGGACCCTAAAAAAGAGATCGATGTCGTGCCTCATACTGCCGATCCCGTTGCCTGAAGACCGCTTGTTTGCAATTGCCGGAGGAGAAATCATGACTGAAGAGAAGAAAAACTCAAGAAAGAAAATTCAGGCCACTGACAAGATGAACGCGCTCATGTCGGATTACTTCTATGACCTTGATGCAGCCGCCAAGAGCAGCAGCAGAAAAGTGGCCTGGTGCACCAGCGTCGGCCCGGCGGAACTGCTCCGCGCCCTGGGTTTCGCCGTACACTTTCCGGAAAACCATGCCGCCATGCTCGGCGCGACACGCACCTCCACCGATCTGATCCCCGAAGCGAACGCCATCGGTTACTCGCCTGATATCTGCTCCTACCTGACGGCCGATATCGGCGCCTATCTGAAAGGCTTCACCCCCCTGGCCAAGGCCTACCCCGGCATTGAATCGGTGCCCCGGCCGGACGTCCTGGTCTACAACACCAACCAGTGTCGTGACGTTCAGGACTGGTTCTCCTGGTATTCAAAAGAGCTGGGAGTTCCCGCCATCGGCATTACCTCGCCGAAGAATGTCAATGTTGTGACCGAGGCCCATATCTCGGATGTCGCCAATCAGATCGAAGCGCTGATTCCGACACTGGAGGAGATATCCGGCACCAAGCTCGACATGGAGCGGCTTAAAGAAGTGGTCTCCCTCTCCCGCGAGTGCACGGAACTCTGGAAAAAGGTGCTGGAAACGGCCACCGCCTCACCGGCTCCGCTTTCGTTCTTTGACGGGACCATTCACATGGGACCCGCCGTCGTTTTGCGGGGCACCCGCGAGGCGGTCGAGTACTACAAGGTACTCCTGGCCGAACTTGAGCAGAGAATTGCCGAGAGGGTCGGAGCCGTCGATGGAGAAACCGTGCGGATCTATTGGGAAGGGATGCCGGTGTGGGGACGTTTGAGACAGCATTCGGAGCTGTTTTCGAGTTTGAAAGCGACGGTTATTGCCTCTACCTACTGCAGCAGCTGGATCTTTCCCGCTTTTGACGGCGACGATCCGATCCGGAGCATGGCCAAGGCCTACCTCGAACTCTTCATCGTCCGCTCGGATGAGTACAAGGGGGGGTACATCAAGGAGATGCTGGAGAAGTTCCATATTGACGGCATCATCTACCACGACGCCAAGACCTGCCCGTACAACTCGAACAACCGCTACGGCATGCCGCAACGGCTCGAGGCCGAAACCGGCATTCCCAGCCTGGTGATCTCCGGCGACCTGAATGATCTGCGCTGCGTTTCCGATGAGCAGACCAAAACCAACATTGAAGCTTTTATCGAGCAGCTTGAGGAGGGAAAATAAGATGCTGGATCCGCTATTTAAGCCCAGGGCGATTGCGATTGTTGGCGCTTCCACCAAAGAGCTCTCAATAGGCAACGTCATTATCAAAAATCTGCAGTCCTACGGCTATACCGGCCCGATCTACCCCATCAACCCAGCCGCTCCCGAAGTCCGGGGCATCAAGGCGTACAAGACACTGGAAGAGGTCCCGGGGGAGATCGATCTCGCCCATATCATCATTCCGGCCCCGATGGTCCCTCAGGCGATCATTGAGTGCGGCCAAAAGGGTATTAAGGCGGTCATCATCAACTCGGCCGGGTTCAGTGAAATGGGGGAAGAGGGTGAACGGCTCCAGAAGGAGTTTCTTGCCAATGCCAGGAAGTTCGGCGTACGGCTGTTCGGCCCCAACTGTCAGGGGATCATCAACAGCGATCCCTCCCTGAAGGCGTACTGCAACTTCACCTTCACCTACCCGGAGCCGGGGCATATTTCGGTGGTAGCGCTCAGCGGCGGGGTGGGAGCCCTGATCATGCAGGCGCTCGATGATCTCGGAATAGGACAGCGCCTGTATGCCTCCAACGGCAATGCCTGCGATGTCTCAATTTCCGAAATCATCCGTTACTACGGGGATGATCAGGAGACCAGGGCCATTATCCTCTACACCGAGGGTTTTTCCAATCCGCGCGAGTTCCTCGAAACGGCCCGCGAGGTGGCGGCCAAAAAGCCGGTACTGGCCATGAAGGCCGGGCGCACACTGCAGGGGGCCAAGGCGGCCTCCTCCCATACCGGTTCTCTGGCCGGCGTGGATATCGCCACCGAATTGATCTTTGAAAAGATCGGTATTCTTCCCTTTACCGATGAGGGTGAGATGGTCCGGGCTGCCATGGCCTTTTCATCCCAGCCGATCCCGGCCGGCAATCGGGTCGGGGTGATCACCAATACCGGCGGTCCGGCGGTTATTGCCACAGACGTTCTGGTGGCCTGCGGACTGGATGTCCCGAAGCTCTCTGCAAAGTCGATCGCGAGACTCAAAGAGACCCAGTTCCCGGAAGCGGCCCTCGAAAATCCGATTGATGTTGTCGCCACGGCGGGCGGACCGCAGTTTCGTGCCGCCATGGACGTACTGCTTGAAGAGGAACTGGTCGACAGCATCTTTATCAATTTTGTTACCGCCCCATTCACCGACACCGATGCCGTCGCTCACGAGATCGTGGCGGTCAATCAGCTGGGCAAAAAGCCGATCGTTTGCAACTTCATGACCAACCTCAGCCTGGAGCGTTTCCAGAAGACCATGGGCATTCTCAAGGCGGGGAAGGTTCCGATCTATGCCAACCCCAGCGACGCCGCCAAGGCGCTGGGCGCTCTTGCCAGCTATGGCCGCGTCAAGCAGCGCGACATCGGCCACCCTGAAACATTTCCCGGCGTTGACACCGCCAGGGCCAGATCGATCATCGAGCAGGCACAGAGTGAGGGCCGCAGCGTCCTTTCGGCCACTGACGTCTATACAATTTTCGAAGCGTATGGTATCCCTGTTGCCGGCTGGGCTGTCGTTGAGGGCGCCGGCGAGGCTGCCGCAGCTGCTGAAAAAATCGGGTTCCCGGTTGTGGTCAAGGTCGATTGCGCCGAAATTGATCACAAGAGCGATATGGGAGGCGTAGCCGTCAACCTTAAGGATGCCGCTTCGGTCTGCTCGACGGTTGAAGATATGCAGAGCCGGCTCGGCAGGTTTGGTGCGCTGAGATTCTTTGTCCAGAAATTCCTCCCCGGGGGACGCGAACTGATCATCGGTGCCGCCGCCGAGCGTGAGTTGGGGCATCTGGTCATGTTCGGCCTGGGCGGTATCTACGTCGAGGTACTGAAAGATGTTGTCTTCAAGATCGCTCCGGTTACCAAGGTTGAGGCGGGAGAAATGCTCGCCGGTATCAAAACCGCCGCCCTGCTGGACGGCGTGCGCGGCGAGAATGGGATCGACAAGGAGGCGGTGAAAAACCTGATCCAGCGTGTTTCACTGCTGCTGACCGATCTGCCGATGATTCAGGAAATGGACATGAACCCGATCATGGCGTTCTCAGACGGCGTCTTTGCCGTCGACGGCAGGATCAGGATCTGATTCGAGCAGCGTTACATCATCACCTCCGAAGGTGGGGGATCTAACATAAACATTTCATAGGTGAGAGCATGTTGAACTGGCAAGAGCGGTATCAGTCCCGCGTAACAACACCTGATGAGGCCGTTAAGGCGGTCAAGTCGGGAGACCGGATGTTTCTGACCGGCAACGCCTCGGTGCCGCTGCAGTTGCTGGCGGCACTGGTGAAGCGTGCGCCGGAACTGGAAAACGTCGAGATCTGCCATCCGCTGGCGATCTGCCCTTCTGACTATGTTTCTCCCTCGATGGAAGGGCATCTGCGCGTCAACTCGATGTTTATCAGCGCCAACGTCCGGAAGGCGGTAAACGAAGGGCGCGCCGATTTTACACCCGTCATGCTGTCCGAGTTCCCGCTGCTGTTTAAAAACGGTCATCTCCCTCTTGATGTGGCGTTTATTCATGTCTCGCCTCCCGACCAGCACGGCTTCTGCTCGATGGGTGCCGAATCCGGCCTGACCATATCGGCGGCGGAAGTCGCCAAGACCGTGGTTGCCCAGGTCAACGAGCAGATGCCGCGCACCCTGGGGGACACCCTGATGCATGTCGACCGCATGCACCATATCGTACCGCTGAATTGTCCGCTGACTGAAATGGCCATGGGTGACGATGCTGACAAGAATGTGGTCGAACAGATTGCGGCTCATATTGCCGGCCTGATCCCGGATGGCGCCACCATGCAGCTGGGGATCGGGGCCATACCCAATGCGGTACTCAAGTATCTGATGAACAAGAAGGATCTGGGAATCCACTCCGAACTGATTTCCGACGGAGTGATCGATCTGGTGGAAGCGGGCGTATTGACGAATGCGCGCAAAAGCATCCATGCCGGCAAGATTGTGGCCGGTTTCCTCCTGGGCACCAAGCGCCTGTATGACTGGGTCGACAACAATCCGCTCGTTGAACTTCACCGCACCGAGTACGTCAACGACCCGTTCGTGGTTGCACAGAACGACCGCATGGTGGCAATCAACTCGGCTTTGGAAATTGATCTGACCGGCCAGGTCTGCGCCGACAGTATCGGCCCGAAGATGTATTCGGCCGTGGGTGGGCAGCTGGACTTCATTTATGGTGCGTCACGCTCCAAAGGCGGCGTGCCGATTATCGCCATGCCGAGCACGTCAGAGTTGCGCGACGGGACCGTTATCAGCAAAATCGTCCCGATGCTGAAGCAGGGTGCGGGGGTGGTGACCAGCCGCAACCATGTCCACTTTGTGGTCACGGAGTTCGGCGTTGCAAGATTGTACGGCAAGACCGTCCGCCAGCGCACGCAGGCGCTCATAAACATTGCCGATCCCCGTTTCCGCGAGGAGATCACCAGCAGGGCCAGGGAGCTGAATTACCTGTAAAAATATCTTTTGGATAGAGACCGATATTCATACAAAAACGGGGGTGCGACCATGATTTGGAACAAAGTTGAGACGTGCAGTCGTAGCGAAATGCAGGGCATTCAGCTTGGCAGGCTTCAGAAAACAGTCAGCTATGTATACGACAAGAACCCGGTCTACAAAAAGAGGCTTGTTGAAGCGGGCGTGAAACCTTCCGACATCAAGTCGCTGGATGATATCAGACGGCTTCCCTTTACCGTCAAGGACGATCTTCGGGACAGCTATCCTTTCGGTCTCTTTACCGCTTCCAAGGAGGATGTCGTTGAATATCACGCGACCTCCGGAACTACCGGAAAGCCTATCGTCGTCGGCTATACCAGAAACGATATCGATACATGGTCCGAAGTCATGGCCCGTGCATTGTCCGGTTCCGGTATCGGCAAGGATGATGTTCTGCAGAACATTTACGGCTACGGCCTTTTTACCGGCGGCCTGGGAGCGCACTACGGGGGGATCCGCATCGGAGCGTCGGTGATTCCGATCTCCGGCGGCAACACCCAGAAGCAGATCATGCTGATGCAGGATTTCGGGACAACCGCCCTCACGGTCACCCCCTCCTTTCTGATGCATATTCACGAGATCGGGGTCGATATGGGGGTCGATTTCAGGAAGCTCAAACTTCGCACCGCCGTGTTGGGCGCCGAATTCTGGACCGAATCGATGCGTGAAAAGATCCAGGAGGGTTTCGGTCTCAAGGCCTGCGACATCTACGGACTTTCTGAAATCATCGGGCCGGGAGTTGCCTGCGAGTGCCACGAAGCTCGTAACGGCCTGCATATCAATGAAGACTACTTCTACCCCGAGATTATCGATTCTGCCACCGGCGAGGTGCTCCCGCACGGCGCAGAAGGAGAACTGGTCTTCACCAACATTGCCAACGAAGGTCAACCGCTGCTGCGCTATCGCACCAGAGACATCACCAGCCTGCACCCTGAACCCTGCATCTGCGGCCGCACCCTGATCAAGATGAAAAAACTGACCGGACGCACCGACGACCTGCTCATCATCCGGGGGGTCAACTTCTTTCCATCCCAGATAGAATCGATCATACTCAAGCGCCAGGGTGTATCACCCCACTACCTCGTTGTCGTTGATCGCCAGGGATCTCTGGATGAAGTTGAAATCAGGATTGAAGTAACCGACGAGTTTATGGCAAAGGCTGCTGCGCATGTTCTCAAGGGATGCGAGCACGACATCGTCAGTGATGTACTGGCGGCCCGGACCAAGACTCATAATCTTGTGCGGGATATCAAGGACATTATCGGTATCACGGTCAAGGTCACCCTGGTTCCCCCCGGCACGATCCCGCGCAGCGAAGGCAAGGCCAAGCGGATCATCGACAAAAGGCCGAAATGATTCACTCACGAAATCTACCACCAATAAGAGAGGATATGCACACATGAAGAAAATAATTTCCGGAAATGAAGCGATCGCCTTGAGCTTCGGTGATTCGGGTGGGGTCTTTGCCTCCGGCTACCCTGGGACGCCAAGCACCGAGACACTGGAAGAGGTGGCCCGTCTGGGGCAGGTCTACTGCGAGTGGGCACCAAACGAAAAGGTCGGGCTCGAATCCGCCATCGGTGCTTCAATCGCCGGGGGAAGAGCTCTGGCCACGATGAAGCACGTAGGGGTCAACGTGGCAGCTGATGCACTGATGACCCTCAACTACACCGGAGTGAATGCCGGCCTGATCCTGATGGTTGCCGACGATCCGGGGATGCACTCCTCGCAGAATGAGCAGGACAGCCGTAATTATGCCAAGTTCGCCAAAATTCCGATGCTTGACCCCGCGAACTCCCAGGAGGCCTATGACTTCGTCAGGGACGGCTTTGAAATCTCCGAACAGTTTGACACGCCGGTCATGCTCCGCACCACCACCCGCATCTCCCATGCCAAGGGGGTTGTCGAGCAGAAGGAAAAGATTGAGCCGAAGATCGGCCCGTGGGTCAAGGATGTGCCGAAATACGTCATGCTTCCCAATTACGGCAAGATCAAGCATGTCGAAATCGAGGCGCGGCTTCTCAAACTTCAGGAGTTTGCCGAAAACACCCCCTTGAACCGGATCGAAATGGGGGACAAAGGGCTCGGTATCATAACCTCGGGCGTTTCCTATCAACATGTCAAGGAAGCGTATCCGAACGCCTCGATTCTCAAGCTCGGCCTGATACATCCGCTCCCGGAACGGAAAATCCGCGAGTTTGCAGGTCTGGTCGGACGGCTGATGATCGTGGAGGAGCTGGATGCGATCTTCGAAGAGCAGATCCGGGCCATGGGGGTCAGGGTTGATATCGGTAAAAACAGAATTCCGCTCTGCGGCGAGGTCAATGCCGACATTATCAGGGAAGCCGTCGGGGATTCCCCTGTCGAGGGTACCGCCCCCATCACGGCCCTCCCGCAGCGCCCCCCCATCTTCTGCCCCGGCTGTGCCCACCGCGGACTCTTCTCCATACTGAGCAAGCTCAAGGTATTCGTGTCGGGCGACATCGGCTGTTATACCCTGGGTGCTCTCCCACCGATGAGCGCCATGCACTCCTGTATCTGCATGGGAGCAAGCATCAGCGCCGCACACGGCATGGCCAAGGTCAACGAGATTGCCGGGAGAGCTGAAAAACCGGTCGCCGTCATCGGGGACTCGACCTTCTTCCACTCGGGGATGACCGGCCTGCTCAGCCTGGCCTACAACAGGGGCAATGCGCTGGTCATCATCATGGACAACCGCACCACCGGCATGACCGGTGGTCAGGAGAACCCCGGTTCCGGACGTGTTCTGAAGGGTCAGCCGGCCCGGCAGGTCGACATCATGGCTCTGGTGAAAGTGCTTGGTATCGAAAATGTGGTCGGGATCAACGCATACGACCTGGCAGAGACCGAGGCCGCCATCAAAAAGGGGCTTGAAACCCCCGGCCCCTACGTGCTGATTGACACAAACCCCTGTATTCTCCGGTACCGGATCAAAAAACCGGTAATCACCGTCGATCCCGAAAAATGCACCGGCTGTCGTGCCTGCCTGAAGGCCGCATGTGTTGCGTTAGGGTTGAAGCCGGCCGCTGATGGTAAAAAACAGAAGGTTCAGGTAGATCCCGACATCTGCAACGGGTGCGGTGTCTGCGTGCAGCTCTGTAAATTCGATGCAATGTCCGCAGTATGATAATTAACAAGTTAGAAGTTATTTTCTGCACTTTTCGGGCAGAAAATAACTTCGCAAACGCACGTATCCTGTTTATCAGGGCCAGGAGGAAATAATGGATATCTTTAATATAGTAATTGCCGGCGTTGGCGGACAGGGGGTGCTGCTGGCTTCCAAGGTTCTCGCCGAAAGCGCCCTTGCCAGCGGGATGGATGTAAAACAGAACGAAGTCCACGGAATGGCCCAGCGGGGAGGGAGCGTCATTTCCTTCGTCCGTATCGGCAAAGAGGTATTCTCACCCGTGGTTATTCCGGGGACGGCCGATATTCTGATCTCCTTCGAGCCGCTTGAAGCCTTGAGGTACGCCCACTACCTCAAACCGGGCGGCATGCTGGTCTACAACAAGGTCACCATAAATCCCAGTACCGTGGCATCCGGTCTGGCCACCTATCCGGCCGATGTGGAGGAGCAGATTGCGAAAGCCTGTCCGGACGCGCGCCGCATCGATGCGCTTTCCATCGCCAGGGAGGCCGGCAATGCCAAGGCCGTCAATATGGTCATGGTGGGTGCCGTGATGAAAAAACTGCCCATCAATGCTGAAGTTGTTGAGGGTGTCGTCAGGGCGGTCTCGAAGGACAAGGGGGTTGAGGTCAATCTGAGAGCCCTCAACGGCGGGGCTGCGGCCTGATTACTCATTGCCCGGAGAAGTGAAGCGGGAAGACGCCGTCATTCGCACACCAATCGTCATTTGTAACTACGGAGGTACCATGAAGCTGAAACAGTTGTCCATTTTTCTTGAAAATGCGCCCGGTCGTCTGTACGAAGTCACACAGGCGCTTGGAGATGCCGGTATAAATCTGAGGGCTCACTGTATTTCTGACACCTCTCACGATTTTGGCGTTCTGCGAATTCTCGTCTCGGATCTGGCCAAGGCTCGTGGAGTCATTATGGATAAGTATTTCCCCGCCCGGGTTGATGATGTCATCGCCGCCGAGATCGAAGACAGTCCCGGCAGCCTGGCCCGCATCCTCAGGCTGTTTCTGGGAACCAAGGTGAACGTCGAATACATGTATGCCGTGGCGGGTGCCACACAGGGAAAGGCGGTGATGGTATTCCGCTTCAACGACAATGACCTGGCTATCGAAATCATGCAGAAAAACGGGGTGAAACTTCTTGATGCCGCAGCCTTCGGCATCCTGGAAAACCAGCCGTAGATTGCCGGGTGTTCAGTGCCGTGACTGCAGCACGCCTTGAAAGGATATCTCATGAAAAAGAAAAACAGCTATAAGCCGAAAACGTTTGCAGTCATCGGCGCCGGTCCGGTCGGTGGAATCGTTGCGGCCTTCCTTTCCAGAGGGGGGTACGATGTTACGCTCTGCGATGTTGTTCCGGCTCTTCTTGAACCGGCCCTGGATCCCGGCATTACCATCGAAGGGAGTGACAACTTCCAGGCCAGAGTGTCCAGAATAACCACCCGGGTAGATGATCTTGCCAAAGATCCCCCCGATGTCGTTATTGTCACGGTCAAGGCCACCGCCCTGCCGTTGATCGCCTCCGCCCTCGAAGGTTTTGTCGGTGAAGGGCGCTATATTGTCAGCTGGCAGAACGGCATAGATACCGAGCTTGTCCTTTCAAAAGCCCTGGGTGCCCGGCATATCATGCGTGCGGTCGTCAACTTCGGCTGCACCATGATAAAACCGGGACATATAGAGGAGGCCTTCCACCAGCGCCCGCACTACCTTCAGGAACTTCATCCCGACTCCAGGGAAGCGGCCATCGGAATCTGCAGCGCTCTTACCGGGTGCGGACTCGACACCGAGCATACCGATCAGATTCGCAACATGGTCTGGAGCAAGGCCGTCAATAACTCCAGCATGAATCCGGTCTGTGCCGTAACCGGCAAGACCATGTTTGACGTCATCAACGACCCGATCCTGTTCAACATGGTTGACTCACTCCTCAAGGAGGGAGTTGCCGTCGCACGTGCCAACGAATTTATTCTCGGTCCAGACTTCTACCCGGACACTATCAGCTACATTCGCAACGCGGGGCATCACAAACCCTCCATGCTCCAGGATATCGAAGCCGGACGACGTACCGAGATCGACTTCATCAACGGCAAAATCATTGAATATGGAGCCCGCGTCGGTATGGCCACACCATTCAACACGACACTGCGCAGCCTGGTGAAGTCACTTGAAACATAACAGCTTTTTTCACAAGGGAGACCGTCATGAAGCTGAAGCAACTATCCGTTTTTCTAGAAAACTCCCCCGGCCGCCTGTATGAGGCCACTCAGGCGCTCGGCGCAGCCGGTATAAACCTCAGGTCTCTCTCCATCTGTGACACCCTGGAATTCGGCGTGTTGCGAATCCTTGTTTCGGATGTGGCTCTGGCCCGACGGGTTATTATGGAGAAACAGCTTCCGGCCCGCGTAGACGATGTCGTTGCGGTTGAAATTGACGATGTCCCCGGTTCTCTGGCCAAAGTACTGTACTTTTTCAAGGAATCACAGGTTAACATCGAATACATGTACGCCCTGGCCGGAACCGGCGGCACGTCCGACAAGGCCGTGATGGTTTTTCGCTTCAGCGACAACGACAGGGCCATCGAGATTTTGCGTGCAAACCACATCAAGCTTCTTGATGCCAGGGATTTTGGAATTATTGATACGGTCAAGTAGCTCTTACCCTGAAGCCTGGCAGCCCGGCCTACTGATTTCATGAAGGAGACGGCATGACGAAAGAAAGCAGCTACAAACCCAAAAAATTCGCTGTCATCGGAGCCGGCCCGGTTGGGGGCATCGTCGCAGCCTTTCTGTCCAGGGGGGGGTATGAGGTCACCCTTTGTGATGTCATACCCGCGCTCATCGAGCCGGCCCTTGACCCGGGCATTACCATAGAGGGTACTGATACCCTTCAGGCCAGGGTGGCTAAAATCACCACCCATATCGACGACCTGCTGACCGATCCGCCGGATGTTATCATTCTTACGGTAAAAGCGACCGCGCTGCCGTTGATCGCTTCCACGCTTGAAGGGTTTGTCGCCGAGGGTCGCTATGTCGTCAGCTGGCAGAACGGCATAGATACCGAGCTTGTCCTTGCACAGCACCTGGGGGCCAGATCCGTCATGCGGGCTGTTGTTAATTTCGGCTGTGTCCCGCTTGGTCCGTGCCACTTCCGGATCGCCTTTCACCACCGCCCCCACTATCTCCAGGAACTTGATCCGCAATCACGGGAAGCCGCTATCGGCATCTGTAACGTATTCACCGAGTGCGGGCTGGATACGCATCATACCGACCAGATCACCAACATGGTCTGGCGCAAGACCCTTATGAATGCCAGCATGAACCCGCTCTGCGCCGTAACGGGGAGGACGATGGTGGAGCTTATACTTGATCCGATCCTCTTCAACCTTGTTGATGCCCTCATCAAAGAGGGGGTTGCGGTAGCCCGGGCCAATGAAGTTGCGCTTGGTTACGATTTCTACCCGTATTGCATAAATTATATAAAGGGTGCCGGCAACCACAAGCCATCCATGCTTCAGGACATCGAGGCGGGGAGGCGGACGGAAATCGATTACATCAACGGCAAAGTGGTCGAATACGGCCTGCAGGCCGGCGTACCCACTCCGTACAACAACATGATCCGTGGCCTTGTCAAGGCCCTTGAGCCAAGATAACATCTAAATTATTACTGCCGGAGAGAACGTTCATGGGAATCAGGGGAAAAATTGAGCAGCTGTCACTGCGAATGCATGATACTCCCCAGTACCAGACTCAAGGGGCGGTGCTGTTTGTTGATCTGGAGCGGCGGGAGCATTTTTCCCGCTACCTTCCGCTCAACGTACTCCATACGTTTCTCACCGGTCGCGGCGCCAACATGTACCTCCTGTACAACCTCATGGCGGACGGTCTGGAACCGCTTGATCCCGGTATTCCCCTGATCTTCGGCAGCGGAGCGCTTACCGGGAGCGTCCCCACTGCTACCCGCGGCAACGTCAGCAGCATCTCACCTGAAAGTCACGCCATTCTCGACTGCAGCTGCGGTGACGCCTTTCCAACCTACCTTAAACAGCACGGTTACGACCACATCGTGCTCTATGGCCAATCCCCCGAATTGACCCTGCTCCAGATTTCACACCGGGAGGTCATCTTTCATGATGCCGCCGGATACCGGGGAATGGACAACGGAGATCTGACTCACGCGGTCGAGAAGGATTTTTCCTGCACCGAGCGCAAGAATATGGCTATGGCCCGCATCACCAATGCCGGAGAAAATATGGTGCTCTGTTCAGGCATCATGGGAGGGGTCAAGGCGATCTATGCCCGGGGGGGCGCCGGAGCCAAGATGGGGTCTCTCAAGCTTAAGGCGATCATGGTCCTTGGCTCACCTGACGCCCCTGTTCTCTCGGTGAAGTTCAAGGAAAACAACAGGGACATTGCCCAAAAGATTCTTTCGACCAGCGTCATTAAAAATGCCCTTAAAACGGTAGGAACCCCGTTTCTCTACAAACCGAGCCGTATTCTCTGTGCAATGGGTACCAAAAACAACCAGGAGACAAGCTGGAGCGATTCTCTCGATGCCGACAACTTTGATGCCTATCGTCCCGGAATGGACGGCTGTCTGAAATGTCCGGTTCGTTGCCGCCCTCTCAACGACCTCACTCCGGAAGGGAAAGGTGGCTGGGGAGCCGATGCACTTAAGGGGTTGACCGGAAATGCCAGCTACGATCGCGGCCAGGCTGACGTTGGGCATCAGAAGGAGAAAACCTACAAGGGAATCCATGGCGACGGCGTGTACGACCGTTATGACAAGGGTGATGGCCCGGAGTACGTCACCCTGCAGAAGATGGGGCCCATGATCGGCATCAGGGAGCCTGAGCAGGTGTTGAGGCTGAATAACATCCTCAACGACCTCGGACTCGATTCTGCCAGCACGGGCAGCGCCATTTCCTGGGCCATGGAACTCTATCAGCGTGGCATCATCACTGAAAAGGAAACCGGCGGACTTGATCTGACATGGGGAAACTATCAGAGTATTGAACAACTGCTGTTCATGACCGCCCGAAGGGAGGGTTTCGGTGACGTTATTGCCGATTCCGGTCGGGCCGTGGAGCGGGGAAAGTACCCCCGGGAGGCGCTGGAATACCGGATGGCCGTCAAAGGACTGTTCCAGTCCGATCCTCACGATTCCCGAATCCTTAAGGGCTTTGCTCTCGGACTCGCCGTCGCAACCCGGGGCATGGATCATCTCCGGAACCGTCCTACACTGGAGATTAACGCGAGAATCAATGACAATCCTCAACTGAAGGCCGAACTTTACGGCGGAGTTGTTGCGCCGGCACCCAACAGCTACGATGGCAAGGAATATGCCGTCCGGGCGTGCGAAAATATGTACGCAGTTGGTGATGCCGTAGGGATGTGCCGTTTTTCGACAAAGCTTTTCAACTCTGCCTCAACCGCCGGCTACGAAGATTTTGCCAGCCAGCTCGGAGAGTTGACAGGAGAAAAATTCACCCCGGAACAGATGAATGATATCGGCAGCAACATCAACGGAATAGAGCGCCTTATTAATGCCAGGCTCGGCTTGACCTCTCAGGATGACACCCTGCCGGAGCGCTGGTTTGAAGAGGAGATCTCGGTCGGCCCTTTCAAGGGTGAAAAAATCGATCGAGTTCAGTTCGAAGCACTCAAAGCTCGTTTTTACGACATATCCGGTCTTAACACCGCCGGCGTTCCGACAGTTGCCCGGCATGAAAAACTAGCGAAAGTCGTTACCGGTTTTGCGGTCAGGGTCGAGCTGCCCCGCGAACTTGTCGGGGCACCGGAAGGAGCGGTAATTGTTGATCAGCAGGTGTCAAGCGTCTCGGACCTCAGGGAGGCGTTGAAGGTGCGACTCCGGCATGCTGGCCACCAGCTTGAAGACAAGTCTCTGGTCGTCTCGGTCAATGGAGAAATGATCCTGTCGAATGAAAAGGACAGTACGATAAATAACGGGGACGAGCTGGCTGTTTTCCCGCTCCTTGGTGGTGGATGAATCTGGAGGGCTTATGGGTGGTAATCTCGATTGAGGGGTGGGGATTTCGAGTCGCCCTTTTTTAAGAACGGATGTTAACGGTCTTCGCTCAAGAAGCCAGGATGCTGCCGGCATGTAAAAAAAACTTACGGGCACTCTCTACGCGTCTTTTTTAGTTTTCCCCAGATAAGCACATTTAACGTCATCATTTTCCAGCAGCTCTTTTGCCGACCCTTCCAGAATTACCTTTCCGGTTTCAAGGACATAGCCCCGATCCGCAAGTCTGAGGGCCGCCTTGGCATTCTGCTCGACCAGCAGGATGGTTGCCCCTTCGTCACGGAGCATGCGAACTATTGAAAAGATCTCCTTGATAACCAGAGGTGCAAGACCCATCGAAGGCTCGTCCATCATAACGAGTTTGGGGCGCGCCATCATTGCCCGGCCGATGGCGAGCATCTGCTGCTCTCCGCCTGACAGTGACCCGGCAAACTGGGTCTCCCGTTCCAGCAGGCGCGGAAAGAGCTTGTAGATACGATCGAGGTACGGCAGGACATCTCCTCCCTGCTTTCTTTTGTACTGAACATATCCGCCGAGAATAAGGTTTTCCCTCACGGTCATCGGAGCAAAGACCTGTCTCCCTTCAGGTACGAGTGAACAGCCGAGGTACACGATATCTTCCGTGCCCGTACGGGTGATGTCCTGACCGTTGAAATGTATCGCTCCGGTAATCGGTTTCAAAATTCCGGTGATTGTTTTCAAAAGGGTGGTCTTGCCGGCTCCGTTGGCGCCGATTATTGAAACGATTTCGCCAGGATTAACCTGGATAGAAACGTTCTGAATGACTTTAAGGTTGTCGTACCCCGATACGAGGTTTTCTATCCTAAGCATCGTCCTCGTCCTCTCCGAGGTAGACATTAATTACCTCACTGTTTGACTGTATCGCGAGTGGTTTGTCGTCCGCAATTTTTTTGCCGTAACTAAGGACCAAAATCTCGTCCGATATATCCATGACGAGTCCCATGTCATGTTCCACTATCAAAACGGTTATCCCGGTATTTCTAATCCTGGAAATCAATGCACCCAGTTCGGTTGTCTCACTCATGTTCAGGCCTGCAGCCGGTTCATCCAGCAAGAGGAGTTTAGGCTCACAGGCCAGAGCACGCCCAAGCTCTACGTTTCTCTGCTGGCCGTAAGAAAGGGATGTGGCTTCAACATGTGCCAGACTTTCCAAATCCAGGAATGCCATAATTTCGTGGGCTTTTTCTCTGATCTGCTTTTCTTCGCTCCAGGTATACGGGATACTCAGCATGCCGGCAACGAAGCCGGCCCTGCTGTGAATATGCCTGCCGATCATGATGTTTTCAAGAACCGACATCTTCGGGAAAAGCCGGATATGCTGAAATGTGCGGGCCATTCCTTTGGATGCGACCTGGTGGGGTCGCAAGCCCTGGACCTGGCTCCCGCAAAAGTTTATTACGCCTGAGTCGGGCGCGATTACGCCGGAAATCAGGTTGAACAGTGTCGTCTTACCGGCCCCGTTCGGACCGATGAGCGCCTTGATTGAACCTGCCTCGACGGAAAACGAGACTTCATTCACCGCCTGAAGTCCTCCGAAGCGCTTCGAGAGCTTCTCAACAGTAAGGAGGGTTGTCATGACGCCACTGCCTTGCTTCTAATACGCTTTAAATAGGATTTCAGGTCGCCCAGAACCTGCTTTCTTATCAACCCATCCGGCGCAAAAAGCATGATCAGGATCAGAATGACGCCGAAAACGGCATCGTCGTAGGTACCGAATGAGCCCCGCAGAGAAAAATAGTTAAGAATCAGGCTCATGGAAATTGCACCCCAAAGGCTCGTCATGCCTCCGATGGCAACAATCGCCACATATCGGACCGATTTCATGACTGATGCCTCAGATGGTCCGATACTGCCGTTGTAATGGGTGAGAAGAACCCCCGCAACCGCAGCGAATCCGGCACTCAGAACAAAGACCCTGAGCTTGTAGTTCGCAGTGGGGATACCCATGGCCTCGGCCGCATCCTCGGCGCCATGGATCGCTGATAGAGCGCGCCCCACCCGCGAACCGATCAGGTTCAAGAGGAATGTCATTCCCGCAATGACAATCCCCCATGCAACGTAATAGTTCAAAATTCTCCCAGAACCGCTGCCGCCGATCATTACGCCGGGAAAAATCGAAAAGCCGGGCACTCCGGATATGCCGTCGGCAGCGCCGAGACTCGAAGTGCCGAGAACGATCCGGTAGATGATGATCCCGAAGCCGAGTGTTGCCATGGCCAGATAATGTCCCTTCAGTTTCAGAACCGGTCCCCCGATGACGTACGCAATGACCAGGACTGTGCATACGGAGAGAATGCAGGCGGACCAGGGATGAAAAGCAAGGAGTTCCCCTCCATACAGATCTTTCCTCTCGACAAGGAGGCCGAGCTTCGAAAGCAGTGCTATAAACGGCGTGCCCTTCATGGCGGCAAGATTATGTGTCGTGAGAAATGCCGACATGTAGCCGCCGATGGCGAAGAAGCCGGCATGTCCCAATGAAATCTGGCCGGCATAGCCGATAAGCATGCAGAGGCCGATCACCAAGAGTGAATAATAGGCCGTCATGGTGAACTGGGTGAGATGAAACGAACTGTCGGTCAACTGGGTGAAAACCTGGATTGCGACAATCGTCACCGCAAACCCGAAAATCTGTATGAATTTGGCGGACATTAATACTCCTTGAGACGAGCCGCAGCGGCGTTGCCAAAGAGACCACTCGGTTTCACAAAAAGGATGATGAGCATGATCGCAATCGAGACTACGTCTTTATATGCCGCGGGGAGTGCCCAGATACTGAATGACTCCAGAATACCGAGTATCATGGCGGCAGCAACAGCAGCAGTGCTGTTGCCAAGCCCGCCGAGTATTGCCACGGTAAATCCCTTGATGGCAAGCTGCGAGCCGCTGTCGTACTGGATATAGGTGATCGGGGAGACGATACAGCCGCCGAGCGCGCCGATGCCGGCACTGAGCATGAACGAAAACGTCACCATATTCCGGGTGCTGATCCCGCAGAGACGCGCGGCCTCACGGTTGGCCGAGCAGGCCCGCATCTGCTTTCCGAGAAGCGTAAAGTTAAAGAAGATGCCCAGCAGTATCACCATTATCGAACTGATCCCGACCGCCCAAAACACCTGCGGTGATACAAAAACACCGCCAAGATTGACCGAGGTCACCGAAGTACCGGTGAAATACGGCAGGGCTGTTACGCCTTCACCCCAAATGTGAAGAGCCGTTTCACGGATAAGTATCGACAGGCCTATGGTAATGATTATCATGCGGAGAACTGATGGTTTGTGAAGCCACCGGATGAAGACGATTTCAATCAGCGCGCCGATAATCATGGTAATTATGACGGCAGAGATAATCGCAACCGGCAGCGGCAGATATTCCTTGAGCGTAAAGGCCGTCATGCCTCCCAGCATTACGAATTCACCCTGGGCAAAATTGATGATCCCTGTCGTGTTGTAAATAATATTGAAGCCAATCGCCACGATGGCATAGATGGTACCATAGGTGACACCGGCTACAATATATTGAAGTAACAGTTCCATAATAATGCCGCCTTCTGGGAGTTCTGAAAAAAACACGGGGCCAAAGCCCCGTGTCAAGGGTAACATACCGTACTATTGCAGGTTATTTAGTAAGCTACATTATTTCTTCTTTTTGGGTGCCGCTTTTTTCTCTACTTTCTGCTCAAGCATGGTGAATTTACCGTTTTTGACGGTCAGCATCTCGAAGGCATCAAGACCAAGGCCGTTGTGGTCCGTAGCAGAGAAGTTGAATACTCCGCCGGTGCCGACGATACCCTGCAATCCTTCAATCGCTGTCCTCACAGCCTCTTTGTCAAGACTGTTTGCCTTCTCGATCCCCTTTTGAAGAATCAGCATCGCATCATAGGCATGGCCGCCGAACGTACTGGCTGCATCCGGTTTGAATTTCGTCTCATAATCTTTTTTGTAATTTACCAGCACGGTTTTCTGTGGATGATTCTTGGGAAGAACGTCGGCAATCAGCAGTCGGCCGGCGGGAAACATGACGCCTTCAGCGGCGGCGCCGGCAGCCTCAACATACTTGATATTGCCAAAACCATGGCTCTGGAATATCGGTCCGGTGAAGCCGATCTGGCGGGCATTCTTGATGATGATCGCCTGTGCAGGCTCTATCGACCAGTTGATGATCGCTTCTGCACCGGAAGCCTTCACCTTGGTCACTTCTCCGGTCAGATCGTTTGCCGATTTGTCATACACTTCGTTGCTCACGATCGTAAGGCCGTGCCCGCTGGCAAGCTTTTCGATCTGCCCCTTGCCGGCATTGCCGAATCCGGAATTGCTGGAAAGAACGCCGATCTTTGTAAGTTTCATCTTCTTGATCTGGTCTAAAATCTTGATGACAGCGTCACTATCTTTCTGGGGTGTCTTGAAGACATACTTCCCGACCGGATTAACAATCGCTTCCGCTGCGGCGCATGAGAGGAGGATCGTCTTGCCTTCCTCGGCAAGCTTTTTGATGCCCATCGTTTCACCGCTTGTAGAAGGTCCGATGATGGCCAGCACTTTCTCTTCGTCGATCAGCTGTTTCGCAAAGGAAACCGCTTTTTCGGTGCTGGCGCCGGTGTCCTTGATTATGAGTTCGATCTGCTTACCTTTGAGGCCACCCTTTTTGTTGATGCCTGCGACCAACATCTCAAGGGATCTGGCTTCAGGGGCTCCGAGAAAAGAGGCGGGACCGGTAACTGCGAGTAATGCGCCAATCTTGACCGTATCCTTTGCGGCCAACACAGGTGAAACGGACACAACAACCATGAACATAAGTGCTGACAGAATCTGTGCAAATTTCATAACGCTTTCTCCTTTTTTTCTCATGTTTGACCTCCAGCAGAATTTTCCCGCACCATACTATATTTATAGACTGAATGACCAGATTTTTATGCTGCGATACATCCCCCTTGGGGGACAAAACTCTTTATTTGCGCAAAGAAGTACCACTATACTGCTTTGTATGTCAAGAAGAAAGTTCCATAAGATAAAACAATAGTTGAATTTATTACAACTCGTATAATTAGCTGCTTAAATAGATAGTTACAAAAATAATCCATCTTTATTCTTTTGAGCATCTTATGAATTGTGAACCAAACTGGGATACTTTGTTATTTTTTCAGACAGTATTTTTGTATGATTATTGGTTTATTAAAAAGCTGAGATGAGTCACCATTGTCATAGTCGGACATAATTACAGAGTCCGCTCACCAGGCGGTGGTAATTTACCTGCATGACGGAATGAATGACAGCGGAGATATGAAGCGGCAGAAACAATGTTCGTTGAATGTTCTTTGATTCGTACATTGAAGGACCGGATATGGCAAAGCCCAGTCATGCCATTATCTCGCTTCAGATACAAAAACAGGGTCTCCAAGACCCACGTGTCCTGTTAATTTGATGTTGGTTACATGGATAAATTTGGAGAATGGGTTACTTGACTTACACAGAATTGATTATAGAATTTATGTACCGACATGTTGCTGGAGTCGGTGGGTATGACACTTCCTGCTGGAAAGAGGAGAACATCATGGCACTCTGTGACTTAAGTACTAATTGTTCATTCTTTAATGAAGAGCATCCGGACACCCTCTATTCCAAAGAATTGTGTTCTGAATACTGCGAAAATCACTTCTCCGAGTGTGTTCGCCATCAAATGACCTTGTCTCTTGGAATAGATAATGTTCCGGATAATCTTTCACCTGATAGTTTTTTGAGTACAAAGTGCGCTTGCGGAGTATGATTCCTGAAATTGGCCTGAAATGAACAGAGGCTGGTTATCTGGCCTGCAAGATGGTCTTGAAGTTGGGCGGATTGGTGCTGGTTCTAGTGATCAACTTCAACGACATCTCGCCGCATGATGAACAAATGATCGATGCTGCTGAATCTCGAATGGTATAATTTACTGTAATTATTCAGTGTTAAAGGAGAACTGCTATGTCATTGACAAAAAACTGGTACACATTCGATGAAGCGGCATCCAAGTACGGCCTTTCCACTAAGCAGCTTCAGAAATGGGTGGAAGATGGATTGATTCGTACTGAAGCAGGTAAGGGAAACAAGGTAACTCTGCTTAATGGCAATGACATCGAACTGGAATTGCAGCTGATCCCTTCGGTATGATTCCATGACACTGCTCAGAACTAACGTATGGAACTGGTGGGATTTAGTGGTATTGAAGTGGTGTTGCCTGTTTTTTGGTATGCTTGTTGGTGCTTACTTCCATGAGATTGTTATGGAGTATTTCTGGGTAATCCTACTGGCAGCAGTCATACTGGCAATCAAATCTGCTTTTGTGTACTGGAAAGATTAACGGAAGATTCCTCCACATCTTTATATTGCAGCAGGTGAACAGGTACTTTTATTTTGTAATAGAAGCGCGTGCTGACAAAAAAGCCTCTTACTCCTGTATACCTGATTGTATACCTGGATGTAAGAGGCTTATTTATTCTCTAGCAATATCAGCTAGTCAGATAATTGGCAGGGGTACCTGGATTCGAACCAAGAGATGACGGCGTCAGAGGCCGTTGCCTTACCGTTTGGCTATACCCCTATAGTGAAGAGCTCCTCTTGTAACAAATCAAGTTCCTGACGTCAAGACTTTTCCGCCCCCTCTTTACCCTCTCGTTGCCTCAGCGCCCGCCTCCATCGCTTTTATGTTGGCTGGGATCAACTTGTGGTTGCGTTCCGGGAGTGCTTTTTTCAGTGCCGCTTCCAGCGATGCGCTCTTCAAAGCCCTGGATTTTTCGATATATGCCCCACAGGCCACCATGTTGACCATCCGCACATCACCCATATCGAGAGCAATCTGATTCATCGGGACCGGGACTACCTCAATACCCGGCAGATCAATTCCATTTGTATCCACCAGGCTGGAGTTAACGATACAGATTCCCCCCCGTTTGACTTTGGCAGCATATTTGTCAAAGGAGAGCTGATTGAGAAGGACCGAAACCGATGGATTCCCGACGACCGGAGAACCGGTATCACCGTCGGCAAAGACAACCGTGCACATTGCCGCCCCACCCCGCTTCTCAACTCCGTAAGCCGGGAAAAATGATACGTTTTTCCCTTCGTGGATTGCTGCGTATGAAAGCAGATTACCGGCCAGCAGCACACCCTGCCCGCCATAACCGGCAAAGAAAACATCGTAGCGCATAAGTATCTCCTACAACTGATAAAACAGAATAAGTGTGTTTACGAAATTATTCCCTGCAAAATAACGCAGAAAATAATGCCTGTCTTACTAATTACAGATTTGCGGTATTTCGATACACACCGAGCGGGAAGTAGGGGATCATTTCATCTGTCACCCGCTGGTTGGCATCAAGGGGATTCATCCCCCAGTTGGTCGGACAGGATGCCAGTGCCTCAATAAAGGAAAAGCCCTTTTTCTCAACCTGATAACGGAAGGCTGTTTTGATCATCTTCTTGGCCTGGAGAACGTTTTTGGGGTTATTGAGCGCCACGCGTGCCGAAAAAGCCACCCCATCGAGATTGGAGAGCAGTTCCGCCATTTTGAAAGGTGCGCCATCTTTCGAGACATCACGACCATAGGGGGATGTTGATGTTTTCTGCCCCGGCAGGGTGGTGGGCGCCATCTGGCCGCCGGTCATGCCGTAGGTGGTATTATTGACGAAGATAACGGTAATATCCTCGCCACGATTGGCGGCATGGATAATCTCGGACATGCCGATGGCGGCCAGATCACCATCCCCCTGGTAGGTAAAAACGATCCGGTCGGGACGGGCACGCTTGACACCGGTGGCAACGGCCGGAGCACGACCGTGGGGGGATTCGACCACGTCGACATCGAAGTACCCGTAGAGAAATACCGAGCAGCCGACTGAAGCGATCCCGATCGTTTGGCTGCGAATGCCGAACTCGTCCAGTGCTTCGGCAACCAGACGGTGGACCGAACCATGATGACAGCCGGGACAGAAGTGGGTTGAGACATCTTTAAGGCTTTCCGGCCTGGTAAATACCTGTTTCATGATTTGAATCCTCAACTGATCAGACACGAGCCCGATAGTTTTTCTTGATCTGTTCGAAAAGCTCTTCCGGCGTCGGCAATGACCCGGCTCCGGGGGGACGGCCATAAAAGGCGACGTCGGCATCGCGTGCGACGGAAAGGCGTACGTCGTCGATCATCTGGCCGGTGGAGAGCTCGATATCCAGAAAATGCTTACATCTCCCGGAAAGTGCCGCGTAGGCTTTTTTAGGAAACGGAAACAGGGTAATCGGACGCATAAGCCCGACCTTCATGCCTGCCTCGCGGGCCATGGCAATAGCGGTCTTGGCGATTCTGGAGGTGGAACCGAAAGCGGTCACTATCAGTTCGGCATCGGACGTCTGAACCTCTTCCCAGCGACACTCCCTTTCAGCCAGTTCCTGATAGCGGGCCTGCATCTTCCAGTGGAAGGCCTCCATCTCGCCATCACCCAGGTAGAGCGACTTGACAACGTTCTGCGACTCTCCGGTTTCCCGCCCGCGCACTACCCATCCCTTGGGCGGCAGCACCGCCTGTGGACGGGGATTGGGGGTCACCGACTCCTTCATCTGACCGATAACGGAATCTGCCAGCACCATGGCCGGCATGCGGTAGCTGTCGGACAGGTCAAAAGCCAGCATGGTCAGGTCATACATCTCCTGCACCGAAGCCGGTGCGAGGACAATAATACGGTAGCCGCCGTGACCTCCGCCCCTCGTTGCCTGCCAGTAATCGGCCTGTGAAGCGTCGATACCTCCCAGTCCGGGACCGGAACGCATGATATCGACGATTACGCCGGGGAGTTCCGAGCCGGCCATGTACGAAATACCCTCCTGCTTGAGGGAAATGCCGGGGCCCGAGGATGAGGTCATGGCGCGCACTCCGGTGGCCGATGCCCCCAGCAGCATATTAATGGCGCCGATCTCGCTCTCGGCCTGAATGAATACGCCCCCGACTCCGGGAAGTTCGCGTGACAGATATTCCGGGATATCACTCTGCGGAGTGATCGGATAGCCGAAATAGCAGCGACAACCGGCCTCAATGGCCGCCATCGCTACCGCTTCGTTTCCTTTGACAAATATTTTTTCAGGTGCGGTGATGTGCATCGACGTCACTCCTTAAAAACCGTGATGGCGACATCAGGGCACATCTCTGCGCACAACGTGCAGCCGGTGCAT
>VFJM01000077.1 GCA_009886055.1 Geobacter sp.
ATGCGGTGCCAGGCTATTCGTTCCGGTCACTCAGGTTCTCAAACCGGGTATGCTCGCCGAAAAAGGCCAGGCTGACAGTGCCGATCGCGCCGTTACGCTGCTTGCCGATGATCAGTTCGGCGTTGCGCTCGTGTCCCTGTGTGCAGGAACCGTCGCGTTTGCGGCACTGTTCGCAGTAGACCGCTTCGCGGTAGACGAACATGATCACGTCGGCATCCTGTTCGATAGCTCCGGATTCACGCAGGTCGCTCATCATCGGGCGCTTGTCGGCGCGTTTTTCCAGCTCCCGGTTGAGCTGGGACAGAGCCACGACCGGCACACTCAATTCTTTCGCCAGCGCCTTCAGGGCCTGGGAGATCTCGGAAATCTCCTGCTGACGTGATTCGATGCGGGTGCCGGATTTCATCAATTGCAGATAGTCGACAATGATCAGCCCGATATCATGCTCGCTCTTCAGGCGGCGTGCTTTGGAACGCAGCTCCAGTACGCTGATGGCCGGGGTGTCGTCGATAAAAATTTTGGCATCATGGAGAATTCCGGCCGCTCTGGTCAGGCGCGGCCAGTCACTGTCATGAAAGTGACCGGTGCGCATCCGTCCGAAGTCGACCCGGGCGATGGAGGCCAGAAAACGCATGACCAGATCCTCCTTGCTCATCTCCAGCGAGAATATGACCGAAGCGGTCTTCTTTTTACTCTCGGCGCTGGCGTGCTGGGCAATATTGAGCGCAAGAGTTGTCTTGCCCATCGAAGGCCTGGCGGCGATGATGACCAGATTGCTTGGCTGGAATCCGGCAGTCATCTGGTCGAGGTCAGCATAACCGGTCGGTACGCCGGTGATATGTTCTTTGCGCTCATTCAGTGATTTGAGGATCTTGAAGGCCTCTTTAATAAGCGGCTGGATCGGCACATACTGCGGCCGCAGCTTGTTTTCGCCGATTTCGTACAGATCTTTCTGGGCCTTGTCCAGCAGTTCATTTACATCACTCTGATCCTCATAGCTGCGGGTAACAATCCCGGTGGCGATCGTGATCAGCTTGCGGTTGACCGACTTCTCTTTGACGATCTTGCAGTAATAGGTGATGTTTGCGGCGGTCGGGACGTAATCGACCAGCATGAGCAGGTAGGCAGCGCCGCCGATCTCATCCAGCTCTCCTTTTTTCCGCAGGGTTTCGGTCAGCGTTACCAGGTCACACGGTTCACGCCTGTCGGACAGCAGCATCATCGCCAGAAATATCTTGCGATGCACCTCGCGGTAGAAATCTTCCGGAACGATGCTTTCCAGCACCCGGTTGATGGCGTCGTTGTCGATCAGAATACCGCCCAGGATCGACATTTCGGCGTCCAGGTTCTGGGGGGGGAGTTTTGGGTCGGTCATACGAATAGTTCCTTGGTCCAGCGTAGTTTCTTATGATTTGAGTCGTTATCAAATAGGAGCAAATA
>VFJM01000284.1 GCA_009886055.1 Geobacter sp.
GACATTTCTCTCCCCGGTCGCCACCCGCTGAAGGGTACCAAACATCCGGTCACCCTGGTTATTGAAGAGATCTGCTCGATTTTCGCGGGACTTGGGTTTGCGGTTGCCGAGGGACCCGAGATTGAACATGACTGGTACAATTTCGAGGCACTCAACTTCCCCCCCGAGCATCCCGCCCGTGATATGCAGGATACGTTCTTTGTTGAAAACAACCTGTTGCTGAGGACTCATACCTCACCGGTACAGATTCGCACCATGCTCAAACAAAGGCCTCCGGTTCGCATCATAGCTCCGGGAACCGTCTATCGTTGCGATTCAGACGCTACACACTCCCCGATGTTCCACCAGATCGAAGGGTTGATGGTTGACACAAAAGTGACATTCGGCGACCTTAAAGGGATCCTCACCGTATTCACCAACCAGCTGTTTGGGCAGAAAACCGGTGTCCGACTCCGCCCCAGTTATTTCCCCTTTACGGAACCCTCGGCAGAGGTGGATATCGCCTGTGTCATCTGCGGCGGAAAAGGGTGCCGGGTCTGCAAAAACAGCGGCTGGCTCGAAATTCTTGGTGCCGGCATGGTTGACCCGGAAGTGTATCGCCATGTACAGTATGATGCTGAACATATCTCCGGCTTTGCTTTCGGAATGGGAATCGAACGCATTGCAATGTTAAAGTACGGCATTTCCGACATGCGCCTCCTTTTCGAAAATGATGTCCGTTTTCTTCGGCAGTTCTAAATTTACTCCATTCACGGTGCTTTGATATGAACGTTACGTACAGCTGGCTAAAAGAATTTGTTGATTTTGATGCAACGCCTGAAGAGCTTGCAGAACTGCTGACGATGCTTGGACTTGAAGTGGAGTCCATGGAGAAGCTTGGTGGTGGGCTGGACGACGTTGTGGTGGCTCTGGTTGAAGAAAAGCTGCAGCACCCGAATGCCGATAAACTTTCGTTATGCCGGGTGAACAATGGGAAGGAAGTCCTGGACGTCGTCTGCGGTGCCCAGAACTTTAAACAGGGGGACACGGTTGCCCTGGCCCAGATTGGCGCTGTACTCCCCGGTGATTTTAAAATCAAACGGTCAAAGATCCGCGGTGAAGAGTCATGCGGGATGCTCTGCTCTGAAAAAGAGCTCGGTTTGGCTGAGGAGAGTGCCGGAATTATGGTGCTGCCCCCTGCAATCGCACCACTTGGAACGCCTGTTTTCGCCGCCCTGGGTCTCAAGGACACCATTTTCGAGATCGGCCTGACTCCCAACCGTTCGGACTGTTTGAGTGCCATCGGGATTGCGCGTGATATTGCCGCCAAGCTTGGTCTGAAGATGAAATATCCGCCTGTCACCCTGGTCGAAAGTTCCGAAAGGGCTGATTCGGTCATCGGGGTGACGGTCGAGAATACAGAGCTCTGTCCACGCTATGCCGCCCGATATATCTCAGGCTGTACGATTGCTCCTTCACCGGAATGGCTGGTCAAACGCCTCAATGCTATCGGCATACGCTCAATTAACAATGTGGTTGATGTCACCAACCTGATCATGATGGAGTCGGGTCAGCCGCTCCATGCATTCGATTGCCTCCGCCTTTCAGGAAAACGGATCGTTGTGCGCACGGCAGAAGAGGGGGAGCTGTTCACGACTCTCGATAATCAGCTGCGCACACTGACGTCGGCTGATCTCGTTATTTGTGATGGTGAGCGCCCTGTCGCGCTGGCCGGTATCATGGGGGGATTAAACTCCGAAATTGAGAATACGACGACCTCGATACTCCTTGAGAGCGCTTTTTTCAAACCGGCAGCAATTCGCAAGACCGCCAAGCGCCTCGGCCTCCATACGGAGTCATCTCATCGTTTTGAACGAGGCATAGACATCGATAACGTAACCCGTGCGCTTGACAGGGCAGCCTCCTTGATCGTTGAGCTGGCCGGCGGCATTATGGCCCAGGGGTGTATCGATATATATCCGGGCAAGAGTGACCGGGCGGCAATTACGTTCCGTCCCGAAAAAGCAAATGAATTGATCGGGATCAACCTGGAACGGGATGTCATTATCGATATCCTGACACGGTTGGAATGCCGGGTTTCACAGTGTACTGACGGATCGGTGGCTGTTGTCCCCCCGCACTACCGAATTGATATTGAACGAGAAATAGACCTGATTGAAGAGATCGCCCGTCTGAACGGCTATGACAAGATTCCTGCAACGATGCCGATTGCACATGTTGTCTCTGACAGACCGACGCGGCATCAGGAAATTGAAAAGCGGGTCAGAGATCTGCTCGTTAACAACGGCATGACTGAAATAATTAACTTCAGTTTTACCGCTCCTGAAGCCGCCGGCAAACTGCTCCTGGACGATGATGATCCGCGCCGCACCGCTATTAAGCTGGCCAACCCGCTTGTCGATGAACAGTCGGTTATGCGTACCACGTTGTTGCCGGGGCTTCTGGAAACAACAGCCAGAAATATGAACTTCCGCTCACTCGACCTTAAGCTTTTTGAAATAAGGCGTGTCTACCTTCCGGGTGAGGGGGACAGTATGCCTCGAGAACCGCTGTGTATCGTTGGAGCCGTAACCGGTTCCCGTGATGGAGACGGCTGGAGCCGCCCCAATGAGCCGGTCGATTTCTACGATGCCAAGGGGATTGTCGAGACAGTCCTCGATTTCCTGGACATCGGAGGGGTTTCATGGGCAACTGAAAACCCGGAATCGTACTATCACCCCGGTAAATCGTGCCGGGTGTATGCCGGGCGTGACTGTATCGGTTCTGTGGGGGAATTGCACCCGACAGTCCAAAAAAACTTTGAAATTGAAAAGCCTGTTTTTTGTTTTGAACTCGATTTTGATAAACTCGTAAGGCTGTCTCGAACAAAAAAAACGATAACCGCTCCTTCCCGGTTTCCCGACAGCACCCGCGATAGTGCTCTGCTGATCCCGGAAGAGCTTGCAGCAGTCAAGATCATTGAGTGTATCAAAGGAGAAAAATCAAAGGAGATTGAGCACGTTCAAATATTCGATGTCTATCGCGGGAAAGGTGTCCCTGAGGGGTATAAAAGCATTGCAGTGCGGATCAGATACCGATCCTTTGAGCGCACACTCGCTGAAGAAGAGATAGCCGCACTCCACAAAAGAATCATCTCAAATCTAATGGATAAATTACAGGTAACGGTACGATAAAATTTATTGCGTAATAGATGCCCCTGTGCTATAAAATTTTTCCTTTTGATTCAGCGTATTAACCGGTAAAGATAGAGGTAATTATGACAAAAGCAGACATAGTTGAACGTATTCATCAGAAGATCGGTTTTTCTAAAAAAGAATCAGCCGAAATGGTAGAAACGGTCTTTGGACTTCTTAAATTAACGTTAGAATCCGGAGAAAAAATCAAGATTGCCGGATTTGGTAATTTTGTTGTGAAACAGAAGGCTGACCGCCGCGGCCGTAATCCGCAAACCGGTGAAACCATAACAATAAATGCTCGTAGAATCCTGACATTCAAGCCAAGCCAGGTTTTAAAAAATGCAATAAACACTGAAGTTAAATAGGTCGCCGTGCAGGCTTATTCCGTTATGGCTTCGACATTAACTGAAAAAATATACTATAAAATAGGCGAAGTGGCCGAATTTGCCGGAGTTAGAACATCCGTATTACGTTTTTGGGAGTCTGAATTCCCCTTTTTGAAGCCGGTAAAAAGCAGTTCCGGACAGCGGTTATATTCAAGGCATGAAGTTGATCTCGTTTTACAGGTCAAGCATCTGTTGTACGACGAAAAATTTACGATTGAAGGCGTAAAAAAGCGGATCACGACAAAAGGGAAACTGATTAAAACGGAAGACCTTGTAGTTAGTTCAGCCGCTGCAGATTACAGCGAGGTCTTGAAAACAGTACGGCATGACCTGAAAGTATTACGAGATTTATTGTAGAGCAGTTTTATCGGTGCGTA
Source organism: Geobacter sp. (assembly GCA_009886055.1). Lineage (GTDB taxonomy): Bacteria > Desulfobacterota > Desulfuromonadia > Geobacterales > Pseudopelobacteraceae > JACRCG01. The sequence goes on from VFJM01000284.1 coordinate 3,940, forward strand.
GCGCAGCCTGGTAGCGCACTAGACTGGGGGTCTAGTGGTCGCAAGTTCAAATCTTGTCGCACCGACCATAA
>VFJM01000405.1 GCA_009886055.1 Geobacter sp.
CGGCATTGACGGCATTTTCCAGGGAGAGCATGGGGAGGCGGTGGGTAACGGAGGAAAACTTGTCGAGTGCGGCGCCGCCAACCCTCTGGGTCGGCGAATCGGAGCTGACCAGCCCCGGATACTGCGCCTCCAGTCGCTGCAGTTCGCGAAAAAGCGCGTCGTACTCAGCATCAGAGATCGCAGGCGCGTCAAGCACGTAGTAGAGCCGATTGTGCTGCTCAAGCTGGCGACGGAGCTCTCCAACCCGTATTCTGGCAGTATCTTCAGGGGTGGCGGTATCAAGAAGCGAAAGCTGCATCGGATTCCTCGCGGGATAGGTTGACTTCGCGACACGGTACAGTATTATATCAACAATATCAATCCCAACGGGGTCCACTGACGGCATGAAAAAAAACCAGCTTGATGCTCTTCACTCCTGGTTCGACAGCTATGTCGAGCCGTTTCTTGCTACCGACCGCGAAGGCGTACAAAATATCCGGCTCAAAATCGAGCATACCAGGAAAGTATGCGAGGTAATGGCGCTGTTATCCGACGGCGAGGGTCTGTCGGAGAATGAGGCGATCATTGCCGCCGCTGTTGCCCTGCTGCACGACGTCGGGCGCTTCCCGCAGTACCGGCGCTGGCGCACGTTTTTAGACAGTGACTCGGACAACCATGCCCGTCTTGCCATCGATGTCATCCGGGAAGAGAAGGTTCTGGCGGGGATCGACCCGTCCGAACAGCTTCTGATCGAGGAGGCGGTCAGGTTTCACAACATGCTGGCGCCTCCCGCCGGTATCCAGTCTCCTACCAGGAAATATATCAACCTGATTCGGGATGCCGACAAACTCGATATCTGGCGCGTGTTCGTCGAGATGCTTGCTCTGCCGCCGGAGCAGCGCCCCTCGGCAATAACCCTCGGGCTGGAGGACCTCCCGGGAACGGTTTCAGAAAGCTGTATAGTCATGCTGAACGCCGGCTCCATCGTCCGCCTCGACTCGATCTTGTGCGTCAATGATTTCAGACTGCTGCAGATTTCATGGGTCTACGACCTCACCTGTGACACGTCACGCCGGATACTGCGTGAACGCGGGTACATCCCGGTGCTGGCGGCCTCGCTGCCGGAGCGGGCCGACATCCGTGAAGCCGTATCAAAAGCGCTTGCCTCGCTTTCAGCTTGACATATCCGCCGCCTCTTTACACAATGCAGACCATTATTGTCCTAATCCCGACAACCGGGATACGTGCGTTAACGACTCCATTTCCTGCTGAAAAAACGCAGAATTGACTTCCAACTTGCTAAAAGGAGCCCTTGATGCCCGACTTCCGCCTCATATCTGCTGACAAACTGCGCTGGAACTGCGATCCGGAGCTTCTCGGCTTTGAAACAACCACGGAACTTCCCGATTTCAATGACGCCATCGGCCAGAAACGGGCTTTGCGCTCAATTGAATTCGGCCTGGGGGTTGATGGTTCCGGTTTCAATCTGTATATATCCGGCGAAACCGGCACCGGCCGCACATCAACCATCGCCAGCATACTCAGTAAACGCGCAAAGGGTGAACCGCAGCCGCACGACTGGGTGTATGTCAACAATTTCAAGGATGCCGACTCCGCGATCTCGCTCGACCTTCCCGCCGGAAAAGGGAGTGAGCTGGCGGAAGACATGAAGGAGTTGATCGAGGCCTTCCGAAAGGACATCCCTAAAGCGCTAGAAAGCAGTGAATATGAAACCAGACGGGCCGAACTGCTCGAAAATTACCAGGCAGCTTCAAACGATCTTTTTCAGGGGCTGGAAAAGGCGGCGGAAAAGGTTGGGTTCTCACTGCAGAGGACGGTCTCCGGCCTGGTGATCGTACCCCAGAAAGCCGGCCGCAACTATACCCAGGAAGAGTATGATGCACTCAACGAGAAAAAGCGCCTGAAGCTCGAGAAACAGGGGAAGGAGCTCACTGAACAGTTGAATGAGGTGCTGCGTAAGGTACGGGATCAGGAAAAGATCACAAAGGATGCTCTGGCGCAGGCCGATCGCGATCTCGGGATGTCCTGTCTGGGACACCGTCTCGATCCGCTGAGGGAAAAGTACGGTGAACTTGAGAAAGTGCTCGGCTACCTGGACTCTGTCCGGGAGGATATCCTGAACACTCTGGACGATTTCAAGCCGCAGACAACCCAGCCTCATATCCCCGGCATCAAGATGCCGCGTCAGGAGCCGACCTTTGACCGCTATCAGGTCAATCTGCTGGTGGACAACAAGGAGACCGACGGGGCACCGGTGGTGTTTGAGTCAAACCCGACCTACAACAACCTTTTCGGGCGGATTGAGCATGTCATGCAGTACGGCGGTGTGGCGGTGACCGATTTCACCATGATCCGTTCCGGTGCCCTGCATCGCGCCAACGGCGGCTATCTGGTAATAGATGCCCGCGAAGTGCTGATCAATCCGTTTGTCTGGGATTCACTGAAGCGCTGCATCCGCAATAACGAGATCAGAATCGAGGATGTGCTGGAGCAGTACCGTTTCATGACCATGGTTTCACTCAAGCCGGAGCCGGTTCAGCTGCGCGCCAAAATCGTGCTGATCGGTACTCCCTGGATTTACTACCTGCTGTTCCATCTAGACCCTGATTATCGCAAGTTTTTTAAAGTTAAAGCGGAATTTGACAGCCGTGTGGCCCGCACACCGGAAATCATGCACGATTATTCACTGTTTGTTGCCAGCAGCTGCCGGGCCGAGGGATTGCTACCGTTTCACAAAAGCGGCGTTGCAGCGCTGCTGGAGCATACCGCACGCATGGCTGACGACCAGTCCAAACTCTCATCCCAGTTTATGGAGATCGCCGATTTCATCCGTGAAATCAGTTTCTGGGCCACTAAAGAGGGGCGGGACATCATCAGCGGTGACGATGTTCGCGCCGCTGCGAGAGAAAGCCTCTATCGCGTCAATCGCATTGAGGAGCGGATGCAGGAGCTGTACGAGGATGGCACCATCATGGTAGACACTTCAGGTGCCGTTGTCGGACAGATCAACGGCCTGTCGGTCATCGCCCTCGGAGATCACACCTTCGGCCGCCCGACCCGCATCACCGCAACGGTCTATACCGGGCAGGACGGAATGGTCAACATCGAACGCGAAGTCAAGCTTTCGGGACCGCTCCATGATAAGGGGGTCCTGATACTGACCGGCTATCTGGGAGGAACCTTTGCAACAGAGCGACCGCTGTCATTGTCAGCTTCAATCTGTTTCGAGCAGTCCTACGATGGCATAGAGGGAGACAGTGCCTCTTCCACCGAACTCTACGCACTCCTGTCTGCCCTTTCGGGGGTCGCAATCAAGCAGGGAATTGCGGTAACCGGCAGCGTCAATCAACGCGGCATGGTTCAACCGATTGGGGGCGTTAATCACAAGATCGAAGGGTTCTTCGCGGTCTGCAGGGCTCAGGGCCTGACCGGACAGCAGGGTGTCATAATTCCTAAATCGAACGAACGCCATCTCATGCTGCACGAGGATGTCGTTCAGGCGGTCACTGCCGGACAATTCCATATCTGGAGCGTAGAAACAATCGAACAGGGGATCGGAATCCTCACCGGCACCAAGGCGGGGCAACGGGGCAAAAACGGGAAGTTTTCCAAGGGGTCCATTTATCAG
>VFJM01000066.1 GCA_009886055.1 Geobacter sp.
GCAATACGGCTCTCCAGCGAGCGGTTCAAGCCTTCGAGCTGAAGCTGCTTGACCGACAGCGCTTCCTGCGCCCGTTGCCGTTCGAACATCTCAGCCTCAAGCAGCGCCGCCTGTTCGTGGAGCGCCATCTCGGCCCGCCTGCGCTCGGTGATGTCGCGATTGCTGGCGCGCCGGCCGAGCGGCGTTCCGTCATCGTCGAACACCGGTCGGCAGACATGAGCGATCCAGCGTTGCTGACCATCACGGGTTATTATGCGGAATTCTATCGATTCAGTACCCTGGTTTTCTGAAACAGCATTGTTATGGTCATTGCTATGGCCATTGAAGAGAGGGGCATCCTCCGGATGAATGATCCTCATCATCAGCGAGGGGTCATGATAAAATTCTTCCCGGCTATAACCGCAGATCTCGGCGCAGGAAGGGGAGACATAGCGGAAACTTCCGTCGGTGGCTCTCCAGTACTCCCAGTTTGAGGCGAAATCCGCCACGATACGGTAGCGCTTTTCACTCTCAATCAGCTCCCGGTTCATCTCTCTGGCCGCCGCCAAGGCACGAGCACGACTGCTTGCCAGCTGGCAGGTGAGCAGGGTCATCAGCAGAGTCAGGAGGGTGCCGGCAATCGCAATGATCTGCGGCTTATTACTGGCAAGGCGTGTCTCGAAACCGGGCAGGGAGCGGATTGCAACGGTCCAGGTGTGGCCGGCAATTTGGAGGTTTGTGAGGGAGTGTAGAGGCGCATCCTGCAAACCGGCAAAACGGATGTCGTCGGAGTCATACAGCAGCGTCTTGTCGGATACCTCCGTGCCGTCGTAAACTTCGATGTCGGCCTCATTAACGCGCTCTGCATGCAGGACATCCATCAGGTCGTCCATGCGGAACGATGCAGCTATCCAGCCAATGATGCCGGCGCGGCGGGAGGCAAGCGTGTCGTGTGGCAGGCCGTATTTATACACCGGCAGAAACATGAGGACACCGGCTTGTTCCCGCTTGCCGGCTTCCTGTACGAGCCGGATTTTGCCGGAGAGTGCCGCCTTGCCCGTGTCGCGGGCCCGATCCATGGCGGTGCGGCGTACCGGCTCGGAGTAGGTGTCGTAGCCGAAGACACGCCGGTTGCTGTCGGAGAACGGCTCCAGATAGATCACCGGCACGTAGTTTTCGCGCCGCCCCTCCGGGCTGATGCTGTAACCGGGGAAGCCTTCCGCACGGATGGCGGCGGTATGGGCAGCCTTCTGCGCCAGCGGCACATTCAGCGCAAAACTCACCCCCTGGATGCCGGGATAGTTCGTTTCAAGCTGCAGCGCTGCGACGTAATCACGGAATTGCGTGCGGCCCACAACCC
>VFJM01000137.1 GCA_009886055.1 Geobacter sp.
AAAATGGCCAGACTGAAAATAATAGACTGATATTCCAACGAGTTATTATTACGTAACTTTTTGTCTTCCATGCCAGGTTTTTAACATTTTTTACGGATCGCCAATGGAAGCCGTCAAATTTTATTGTTTGTTTTGGTCTTGTTTTTGCTCTCTTACCTATCGATTACTGACTCCATGCTCATGTGTGGTCGAAGGATTGAAGCCTTGATTTATGCCGACAGGGTTCTGCGTGAGACCATCGCATCCCGGCAGGCTGCCGGATGTGCTCATGAGGGGAGATGTAACTATTTTTACAGCGGGGGTGGCGGCCAATCGTCGGAAAATTGCAGTACCGACTGATATACGCCCGATATAACGGGGGAGTAACTAATCATCATCAATGCCGGGTTTTTAACATGTTCTGCATGTGTATCCAAGACGAGCCTGAAAGGTATGAACAAAAATATTGATCATGGTGAAATGAACTATGACCCTTCTTGAGTTGTGCGATATTTCTTATTCGGTAACTGGACGGAAAATCCTGGCCGGATTGACTCTCAGCATCGAAGCGGGTGAGGTGCATGCCCTGCTCGGCACCAACGGCACCGGCAAGAGCACCCTGGCCAGCTTGATAATGGGGTGTCATGGATATCTCCCGGTGTCCGGCGAGATTTTTTTTGCCGGCACTCTGATTAATGATCTGAAAATTCACGAACGGGCACGTCTCGGCATCAGCATGGCGTGGCAGGAACCGGCCAGATTCGAGGGTTTGCGGGTACGGGACTACCTGACGCTCGGGACTGCAGCTGAAGAGCCGGAGTCAGCTCTCCGACTGGTGGGACTGGAGCCGTCCCGCTACCTCGACCGGATGGTGGACCGCTCCCTGAGCGGCGGGGAACGCAAACGAATCGAGCTGGCTTCGGTCCTGGCCCTGCGTCCGAAACTGGCGATACTCGACGAACCGGATTCCGGAATCGACATGCTCTCCACCGACGACATTATCCGGGTGCTCGATCATCTCCGAAGCGGGGGGAGTGCCGTACTCCTGATCACCCACCGGGACGAGATCGCCGCCGCTGCCGATCGGGCTTCTCAGATCTGCGGCGGCAGGATCGTCTGCACCGGAAGCCCCGGCGAGGTGGCCGCCGGTTTTAAGAGCAGAAAATGCATATCGTGTGACGGGGAGGTCTGCAGCGATGAATGAGTTTGACGAGCTTATGACGGCACTGGGTGCCGCTGGTGGCGATCGGGCAATTCTGGAGGATCCGGCGACCGCGCACATAGTTGTGATCGGAAAACGGATCGTCAGCTCCCGAAGTCTGCCGGGGCTGGATGTTGAGGCCGACGAAACGGAGGGAGGCGTCCGGATGAAGATCAGGCTCCGCGAGGGGATACACCTGACGACACCAGTCCACACGTGCTTCGGGGTTGTGCATCGCGAAGGTGACCAGCTCATCGAAATAGAAGTCGTTCTGGAACGGAATTCCTCCGCCCGCTTCATCGCCCACTGCCTGTTTCCCAAGGCGGAGCGCGTTCGGCATATCATGGACGCCCATATTGAGATCGGCGAGGGTGCATCGATGGGGTATCGGGAGCGCCACTATCACGGTCCCTATGGCGGGATCGAAGTGATCCCGAAGGCGATGGTCAGGATCGGAAGAGGCGGCAGGTACACGTCGGATTTCACCCTCACCGACGGACGTGTAGGAAGCCTTGGAATCGACTATGACGTGGAGGCGGACGAAGATGCCGTGGTCGAATTGACTGCGCGGGTCTTCGGTCATGGCAGCGACGTCATCCGGATCAAGGAGAGGGTCGCACTTGACGGGCAGAACGCACGCGGTATTATTAAGACAAGGATCGCCGTCGAGGACGATGCCCTGGCCGAGGTAACCGGGATTACGGAGGGAAATGCCGCCGGAGCCAGAGGGCATGTTGACTGCATGGAGATCATCCGCGACCGGGCGGTGGCAAAGGCGATCCCGATTGTCAGCGTCACGCACCCCCAGGCCAAGGTCACCCACGAGGCGGCCATCGGCAGTGTCGACAAGCACCAGATGGAGACTCTCATGGCGCACGGACTTGCACCGGAGGAAGCGGTGGACATGATCGTGAAGGGAATGCTCGGGTAGATAGGTGAATCGGTTCAGCAGAAACGATATTGAAACATGTGCGGTCAGGAGGAAACCATGACACAGGCTGACGAGACGAGAGAAGCGCGATTACGGGCCCTTCTGTTGAGCGAAAAACGCAGACTCTGGAACGAACTGCGGATTGAGCTGTTCGAAACACTGGGTGTAGATCTGCACAAACAGTACGATATCCCCCAGGATATCTGCGATCGCGGACTCCTCGATCTGCTGGAGGACACAGGACTGGCAGTTGCCGACATACGGAGGCAGCAGCTGACACAGATGGATGGGACACAGGCAAAGCTTGAAGGTGGAAGCTACGGCATCTGCGATGATTGCGGCAAGGAAATCGATGAGGCTCGTTTGCATGTGGCCCCATATGCCACCTGTTGTGTCGTGTGCCAGCAACTGCGTGAGGGTCCCGAAAAGCTGAATATGCAGTATTAGCCGGTTCAGTTGAGCACGCCCTGCTTTGCCGATACCGGCATAAATAGTACTGGATGCTGCTCCACCAATTGCGGGAGGTGAACATGAAAAAAGCCATGTTTTACGAACGGGAGGGTAACAAACAGGTACGCTGTGGCCTGTGCCGGTTCAAATGCCTGATTGGTGACGGTGCGCGCGGCATCTGTGCCGTCCGTGAAAATCGTGGCGGCATCCTTTACAGCCTGGTCTACGGAAGGCTCTGCACTGAGCACGTGGATCCGATCGAGAAAAAACCGCTCTTCCACGTCATGCCGGGAAGCAAATCCTACTCCATCGCCACGGTGGGGTGCAACTTCCATTGCCGCCATTGCCAGAACTACACCATCTCCCAGGTTGAACGAAACGCGCCCATCAAGGGCACGGTGCAGACGCCGCAAGAGATTGTGCAGCGGGCCATGGACAGCAATTGCCGTTCTATTTCCTATACCTACACCGAACCGACAATCTTTTTCGAGTTCGCCTACGATACCGCCCGTCTTGCCCGGGAAGCCGGGTTGAAGAACATCTTCGTCACCAACGGCTACATAAGCAGGGAAGCGCTGGCAACCATTGCCCCTTTTCTGGATGCGGCCAATATCGACCTGAAAGGTTTTACCGAGGAGTTCTATCGCGATGTTGTCCACGCACGCCTCTCCGAAGTGCTGGATTCAATCATAGAATATCGAAAGCAGGGGATCTGGCTCGAACTCACCACCCTGATCATCCCTGGCCTCAACGACACCGAAAGCGAACTGCAGGGGATAGCCGAGTTCATCGTCGCCAACCTGGGGATCGACACCCCCTGGCATGTAAGCCAGTTCTACCCCACATACAAATTAAC
>VFJM01000012.1 GCA_009886055.1 Geobacter sp.
ATGGTGGACATCCACGAAAAGGACCTGGCCAAGGTACGCAAGGGGCAGGCGGCAATCGTCATGGTCAGCGCTTTCCCGGAGCTGAAACTGAAAGGACGTATCACCTATATCGCTGATCTTGTTGATGGGGCCACCCGCACGGTAAAGGCGCGGATCGAGGTCGCCAATCCGGGCAGGAAGCTGAAACCGGAGATGTTCGCCACGGTCGAACTTGCCCTGGCTGCCCACGCACCGCCGGTGCTGGCTATTTCCGAAGATGCCGTGCAGGATCTGGATGGCAAAAAAGTGGTCTTCGTGGCGGAAAACGAGTCTGAATTCGGGGCTCGCCAGGTTCAGACCGGCCGGTTGGCAGGCGGCATGATCGAGATTGTGTCCGGACTGAAAGAGGGGGATCGCTATGCAATCAAGGGAGCGTTCATTCTCAAATCGGAACTGAAGAAGGGTGAAGTGGTTGACGAGCATGGCCACGGCAAGTGACAGTTAATCTTCATTACCTATTAAACTAACGGGAGATACTCACGTGTTAGAAAAATTGATTGCCTATACCTTGCGGCAGAAAGGGATGGTCATATTCCTTGCGCTGCTGATTATAGCATTCGGATCGTACTCATATCTGAAGTTGCCGATTGATGCCTTTCCTGATGTAACAAATATTCAGGTTGAAATTGTCAGTCACGCCGATGGTCTGTCGGCAATAGAGATAGAGAGAAACGTAACCTATCCGATTGAAATGTCCATGCGCGGCCTGCCCGATATCGAACAGATGCGTTCGGTCACAAAGTTCGGCCTGTCAATCGTCACTATTGTTTTCAAAGACAGCGTGGATATCTATTTTGCGCGGCAGCTGGTGTTCGAGCGACTGGCCGAGGCGCGGGAAAAAGTGCCCAAGGGGGTTGAGGTCGCCATGGGGCCTATCGGCACCGCCATGGGGGAAATCTACCAGTATACCCTCGAAGGAAAGATGCCGGATGACCCGCAGCAGAAAATTGCCTACCTCACAAACCTGAGAACTATTCAGGAGTGGATAATTACTCCGCAGCTGAAATCTGTTGCAGGAGTAAACGAGATCAACTCCTTTGGCGGCTATTTCAAGCAGTATCAGGTGATCGTGGCACCGGAAAAGCTGGTGAAATATGCCCTGACCGTCGACGATGTCTATTCCGCCATCGGCAGCAACAATGAAAACGTCGGCGGCAACCTTTTGGAGCGCGGCACGGATCAGTACATCGTCCGCGGAGTAGGGTTGATAAAAGATGTCGGAGACATAGAAAACATCGTCCTGAAATCCCAGGGGGGCACTCCCACGTATATCCGGGACGTGGCACAGGTCAAGGTCGGCGAAGCGGTGCGTATGGGCGCCGCCATGAAGGACGGCAAGGATGAGTGTGTCGGCGGCATCGTCATGATGCTGCGCGGCGAAAACAGCCGTGATGTGGTGCGCCGGGTTGCGGTCAAGGTCAAGGAGATGAATGAAAATAATGTCCTGCCCGAAGGGATCAAGCTCGTTCCCTATTATGATCGCAGCGACATTGTCAAGGCGAGTGTTTCAACAGTCAACAAGGCGCTGATCGAGGGCTCCATCCTCGTCCTGATCGTACTGTACCTGCTGCTGAACAGCATCCGGGGCAGTCTTGTGGTACTCATCGCCCTGCCGCTCTCGCTTCTGGCGACCTTCATTGTCATGAAACTTTCCGGCATAACCGCGAACCTCATGTCGCTGGGCGGTCTGGCCATCTCCATCGGCATGATCATCGACACCACCATCATCCAGGTGGAAAACGTCCAGCGCCATCTGAGCGAGGAGGGGGGCAATCATCCCAAATTATTGACCGTGCTGAAAGCGGTCATGGAGGTCAGAAAACCGAGCATCTTCGGCGAACTTATCATTGCTCTCACCTTTATTCCTATTCTCTCCCTGGAAGGGATCGAAGGGAAGATGTTCAGCCCGCTGGCCATAACGGTGGCGATTGCGCTGCTTGCCTCGCTGTTTCTATCCGTATTCGTTATCCCGGTACTCTGCATTCTCTTCCTGAAACCACACCCGGAAAAAGAGAGCTTCATCATGAAGCATGCAAGCAGGCTCTATCTGCCGCTGCTCGACTATGCCATGAACACGAAGCGCGTGGTATTGAGCGTTGCCGGAATTCTCCTGGTTGCCTCGATCTTCCTGGTAACACGGTTGGGAACGGAATTCATTCCGGTCATGGATGAAGGTTCGTTTGACATGGATATCGCCATGCTTCCCGGTGTCTCCCTGGCAAAGGCGATGGAGGTGAATCAACTGGCCGCGGCAAAGCTGAAAAAGTTTCCCGAACTGGATACTATCGTGGGCCGAACCGGGCAGACCGGGGTCGCCCTGGATACCAGGGGCTCCGACAAGACCGGTTATGTGGGGGTCTTCAAGCCAAAGAGCGAATGGAAACGCGATATATCCAAGGAAGAGTTGACCAATGAGATGCGTAAGTCCCTGGAAACGGTGGCAGGCATAAACTTCGGTTTTAGTCAGCCGATCCAGTGCAGGATTGATGAACTGGTGGCCGGTACCCGTGCGCAGCTGATTGTCAAACTGTTTGGTGAAGATATCGATGTGCTGACTGCAAAATCGGCGGAAATAGCCAAGGTGCTTTCTACGGTCAAAGGTGGAACTGATCTGGCCGCGGAAAAGGTTACGGGGCAGCCATACCTGACCGTTAACATTGACCGGTCCAAAATTGCCCGCTATGGTTTGAATATCAGCGACGTGCAGAAGGTCATTGAAATTGCTGTCGCCGGTAAAGCGGCATCGCAGCTGTTTGAGGAAAACCGTAGCTTCGACATAACCGTGCGCTTGCCGGAAGAAAAACGCAATTCCCTGGAAGCGATCAAGAATCTGCTGATTACCACCAAAACCGGGATGAATGTTCCGCTCGAACAGCTGGCGGACGTGAAAATGGTCGAAGGCCCGGCTCAGATCAGCCGTCAGGACGGGGTGAGAAGAATCGGTGTCGAGATGAATATCACCGGCAGGGATATCGGCGGTTTCGTGGCGGAAGCAAAACAGAAGATCAAGGAAAAGGTCAAGCTGCCGGCCGGTTATTATCTTACCTGGGGCGGGCAGTTTGAAAACCAGCAGCGGGCGATGAACAAGCTGATGATCATCGGGCCGGTGGCCATCGGCTTGATCTTGCTGCTGCTGTACGTTACGTTCAGATCGATCCGCCTGGCGCTGCTGGTGATTTCCAACCTGCCATTTGCGCTTATCGGCGGAGTTTTTGCTCTCTTCATCTCAGGCCAGTATCTGTCTGTTCCGGCATCGGTGGGATTTGTCGTGCTCTTTGGCGTTGCCGTTTTAAACGGACTGGTATTGGTGTCACGCATCTCTCAGCTGCGTGAAGAAGGACTTGAATTGCAGGAGGCGATCAGGAAGGGAAGTCTTGACCGCTTGCGCCCGGTTTTGATGACCGCATCAATTTCAATTTTCAGCTTGATACCGATGCTGCTCGCAGGCGGAGCCGGTTCGGAGATACAGAAGCCGTTGGCAAC
>VFJM01000291.1 GCA_009886055.1 Geobacter sp.
CACGGTCTCCATAAACATGGCCTGCGGCCTCACCCAGAGTGAATCATTGTCGTAGAGGCAGCGATAGACCACAAGATGCTCGTCGGTTTCACTATGCCGTGCTATCCCGCAGAACGATGGTATTAGGTGGGGAGACAGCAAATGGTGTATAGTCAAATCAAAGCATATACTTTGTGCAAAAATGATTGTGAGATCTTTTGTTTAAAGATGCACCAACTCTCATAGCAGCAAGATCGACTCTCTTTATAACAATGTGGCTGTTGTGCTCTTCGGCCGTTTTTGCCCATGCCAGACCGTCGATATCCATCAAACACTCCTTCTACTCTATTTCGGGCCGTTCCTCCTATGATCTAAGGGGGCAGATGAACAAAGCAGGTCCCGGGGCCGATGGCATAATCGGGAGTTATGCCCGTACGAAGTGGGAGGTTAAATGGAGATCCGGATTAACGCAGATTCCCGGAGGATGTCGTATCCAAAATGTTACCACTTCCGTCCATGTAACCTACATAATGCCCAGATGGAAAAACCCTGTCGATGGAAGCCCGGAACTGAGGGAAAAATGGGATAAATTTGCGAAAGCTCTTCAGATACATGAAGACGGACATAAAGACCATGGGATTCACGCCGCGCAGGAGATCGAGGCGGACATTGCCCGACTGCGCCCGTTACGCAGTTGCAATGACATGCAAAGAGCCGCGAACTCAACTGCCAGCAGTATCCTGGATAAATACAGAAAAAAGGACCTGTATTACGATATCCTTACGGTTCACGGCGCAACTCAGGGGGCGGTTTTCTGATGAATGGCTTCCTGAGGCAACAAACGCGACCTGTTCTCTTTGACTTCCCCCGAGTGTATCTAAGGTGTAGTTGAAGTTCAGATGTATAGAAACAGAAAAAGGCGGCCGATTGGCCGCCTTTTTAATTAAGTATGCAGTCCCCGAATTCCTAGTGAATAAAATTCAGGTAGATCTTGTCCTCCCGCTCCGGCGGGGTGATCGTACCTTTGCCATGTTCGACCAGCTTCATCAGCCAGGCCATATTCCTGCCGAGCACTCGCATGATCTGCACCCCTTCCGTATCCTGGGTGACCTCTCCCGGGCTTCTGCCGTGGATCACGTTCCAGTAGTTGGAGGTGGGCATCAACATCTCCGCATAGTTGATGAAGTTGTTCAGCTGTTCGAATGTCGGCACGCCGCCGGAACGCCGCACCGCCACCACTGCGGCGCCCACCTTGTGGCGGAGCATGCCGTCATTGACGCTGGTCGTGTAGAAAGCGCGGTCCAGAAACGATTTCATGGTGCCCGCGATGGCGGCGTAGTGCACCGGTGAGCTGAGGATGATCCCGTCCGCCGCCTTCATCTTCTGGATCCATTCGTTGACCTCGTCACCCGGCAGGACACACTGCTCGTTTTTGTTCGCGAAGCACTGGCCGCAGGCGGTACAGCCGCGGATCACCTTATTGCCGACATGCACGATCTCGGTTTCGATCCCCTCCTGTTCCAGCTCCGCCGTCACCATCTTCAGCGCATGCCAGGTATTGCCTTCCTTGTTAGGACTACCGTTGAACGCCACTACTTTCATCTCAATTCCCTCCCCGGCAAACCCGGACTTTATTTTTACCTCATGTGGACTATCATCACCCATAGGACATCTACCGTCAATAACGTACTTATTTGGTACGTAGTACCTATTGGAGAACAGACCTGTAACCTCGTTCGGCAGCTGAGTTCATGACTGAGTACATCTGCAGTTTATTCCCTTCTTTTTCGTTCCCGTATCATACCTTATTTCCGTCCGGAAAGGATTCTTTTCCTCCCTGGCGGTGTCAACGGCGCTCTTGCTTGTGCGGCATAACCAACAAAACAGCAGAAAGTCAGGCCTGGCCCCAAAGGTTCACCTAAATTGGGGAGATTATATGACCAGCAACATACCCCTCTTTTTGGGGTATAATGTGACCAGTCATATAATCCCTGGTTAGCAGTACAAATCCAGACCTGAAAGGAAAGGAGAACAGAGATGAATAAAGATAGCAAGTGTCCGGTAACGGGCGGAGCTGACAAACCCACGGCCGGCAGTGGCCCGTCGAACCGGGACTGGTGGCCGAACCAGTTGAACCTCAAGGTTCTTCATCAGAATTCTCCCCTGATCAACCCGATGGGGGAGGAGTACAACTACGCCGGGGAATTCAAGAAACTCGACCTGGAGGCCCTGAAGAAGGACCTCCATGCGCTGATGAACGACTCGCAGGAGTGGTGGCCGGCTGATTACGGTCACTACGGGCCGCTCTTCATCCGGATGGCGTGGCACAGCGCAGGCACTTACCGCACCGGCGACGGACGCGGCGGCGCTTCCTCCGGTTCGCAGCGTTTCGCGCCGCTCAACAGCTGGCCCGACAACGTCAACCTCGACAAGGCGCGCAGGCTGCTTTGGCCGATCAAGCAGAAGTATGGCCGGAAAATTTCATGGGCGGACCTGATGATCCTCA
>VFJM01000018.1 GCA_009886055.1 Geobacter sp.
CGACCGAAGCGGTTGAAGTCGTGCCGTTATGAATAGCCAGATCGGCGCGACCGCTGGTGTTGATCTCGTTGGTAAGTTTGTACCAGGTGTCTTTAAGAAAATCCGAGACGATATTCTTGAGGTGTTCTTCATGCTCATCACTACGGATGCGCTCGAACATCCGGGCAAGATTCGCTTTGAACAACTCAACCTGCTCTCGCTTGAGGCTTTGTTTGAGGTACGCCTTGCTCAGGGCTTTAGCGGGTGAGCTGATGGTGAGTTTCATAATTAAATGCGACCTTTTGTGAGCCCTTTAAGGGCCGATTGGTCTGAATACATTGGAGCGTTATAGCAAAACAGCGGATCAAATACCATACAAACAAAAAGAGCGGCACCGAAGCCGCTCTTAAAATCCAGCCCGGAGCTTCCATAATTGACATTATAGTATCACAACAGTATCATAACCCATGCCAAGAAAAATCAGAGAGCTGATAGCCGAGCTGGAAAAGGCCGGTTTTGTCAACAGGGGCGGGAAAGGAAACCACCGGAATTTTGCACATCCGAGCTGTCCCATGCCGATCACAATTTCCGGCAAAACGGGTGACGATGCAACGCCTTACCAAGAGAGGGCTATACGCGAATCAATAGAGGAGACAAAAAA
Source organism: Geobacter sp. (assembly GCA_009886055.1). Lineage (GTDB taxonomy): Bacteria > Desulfobacterota > Desulfuromonadia > Geobacterales > Pseudopelobacteraceae > JACRCG01. The sequence continues at coordinate 641 of VFJM01000018.1, forward strand.
ATGAAACCGGGTGACGAGTATTTGAAGGTCGTACAATGGTCGGAAGAGGATGGTTGTTATGTCGGCACGTGTCCCGGCGTGTTGCGGGGCGGAGTGCATGGCGATGATGAAACTGCCGTTTACAAAGAGCTGTGCGAAGTTGTTGCAGAAACTATCGAGTTGTACAAAAGCGATGCCCGGCCGCTTCCAAAGCCGACCGCCTCCCGGACCTATTCCGGAAGATTTGTGCTTCGGGTAGATAAAGAGCTGCATCAGGCGCTTGCCATAAGAGCCATACAGCAAGGGGAAAGCCTGAACAGCTATTGCCGGAAAATACTCAAGAAAGCAGCTTGAGCCGGCAGAGCTGATGTCAGCAGTTGGATTAAATCCCGGGGCTTGACATGCATGGCTATGATCTTGATTTGTCCCGGTTTGATGAGTCGCGCATTTCCTCAAGCAACCGTGCAAAGGCGGCATGATACACCGCCATATCTTCGCGTCGGTCTATTGCGAGTACCAAAACAACCATCACATCATCTTCTACCGTATAAACCAGACGGTATCCCTGTTTGCGAAGCTTGATCTTGTAGCAGTCGTGCAGATCACCGTGCAATTGAGAACCCGGAACACGGGGCTGCTCCAGCCGCTTTTTAAGAGCCTTGCGCAATGGTTCTTTTATGCTGCCATCCAACCCCTGCCACTCCTTGAGCGCGTCAGGCACAAACTTGAGGCGGTATCTGGCAGCATCGGCGTCAGACGCTGTCAATGTCTACCTCGACAGCCTGATTTTTCTGTAACAGACGATGACGAACAATTTCGGTCAAATCCCGGTCAATGAGGGATTCGACAAATACCTCGAATACTTTCGGCGTAACCATATAAAAAGCCGGTTTGTTATGGTTAAGGACCGCCACCGGCTTCTCGCCGGCGGAACGAAGCACTTGTGCCGGGTTCTTCTTGAATTCCGACATGCTGATGGAAAGGTCGGCGTAGATTGTATCCATATGTAACACCTCCTGAATATGGCTCCAATTATAGAGCTTAATTCGGAGCTTATCAAGCGTTTTTATACTACACGGCTACATCTCCATAATCACCGGCAAAATAACCGGCCGCCGCTCGATGGTCTTCTTGCAGAAGCGGCGCAGCGCCTGACGTACGGCGGTCTTGACCTCATCGGCGTCACAGCGCATCTCGGTGTTGATCTCCTCCAGCGCAAACGCCACCACCTTGCGGGCATCCTCCAGGTACTCCTGGTTCTCATCCTCGAAGACAAAACCGCGCGAAACGATATCGGGGCCGTAAATGACGTCACCCGTGGACATATTCATCCCGATGATGACGACGATCATGCCGTCTTCCGAGAGATGCTTGCGGTCTCTCAGCACCATCCTGCCGACATCACCCACCCCTTTGCCGTCCACGAAGACCCTGCCGGATTCGATATGCTCCACTATCGCGGCGGTATCGGCATAAAAGGAAACCACCTCGCCGTTGGTCGCGAGGATGCAGCGTTCCTCCGGGATGCCGACCGTGCGGGCCAGCTGGATATGTTTGACCAGATGGCGGTATTCGCCGTGGATCGGAATGAAGAAGCGCGGCCGCACGGTGTTGAGCATCAATTTCAGCTCTTCCTGGGAGGCGTGGCCGGAAACATGCACCTCGGATACCTTCTCATGGAAGACTTCGGCGCCGCGGCGGTAGAGATGGTTGATCAGCTCCGAAATGGTGCGCTCGTTGCCCGGGATGACGCGCGAGGAGAGGATGACGGTATCGCCCTTTTCCAGCTTGATCTGTTTATGGTCATCCATGGCGATGCGGGTCAGGGCGCTCATCGGCTCTCCCTGGCTGCCGGTGGAGATGATGCAGACCTGCTCGGGCGGGAGGTGCGGGAGCTCCCGCAGATCCATTAACTGCTCGTCGGCGATCGTCAGATAGCCGAGATCCCGGGCGATCTGGACGTTTTTCAGCATCGAGCGGCCGTTCAGCAGGATCTTCCGGCCGCAGCGCGCGGCGACATCGGCGACCTGCTGGACCCGGTGGATGCTGCTGGAAAATGCGGCAACGATAATCCGGCCGGGGCATTTCGGGAAGATGTCGCCGAACGCTTCGCCGACAAATTTTTCGGAGAGGGTATACCCTTCGCGTTCCACGTTGGTAGAATCAGACAGCAGCGCAAGAACGCCCGCTTCACCGTAGCGCGACAGGGAGGCCAGGTCGGTCAGCTGCCCGTCTACCGGGGTGTGATCGATCTTGAAATCGCCGGTATGGATGACCACGCCTTCCGGGGAGGTTATCGCCAGGGCGCAGCCATCGACGATGGAGTGGGCTACGCGCAGGAACTCGACCTTGAAGCTGCCGATAGTTACGGTATCGCGAGGTTTAACCGTGATCAGTTCAACCGACCCGTCCAGTTTATACTCCTCCAGCTTGGCGGTAACGAGGCCGAGCGTCAGGGCGGTGCCGTAGACCGGGACATTCAGCTCCTGCAGCACAAAGGGGAGGGCGCCGATGTGATCCTCGTGGCCGTGGGTCAGGCAGATCGCACGGACATTCTCGGACCGTTCACGAAGCCAGCTGATATCCGGAATTACGTAGTCGATCCCGAGCATGTCGGGGGAGGGAAACATCAGGCCGCAATCGACGACCAGTATATCGTCGCCATGCTGGTAGGCCATCATGTTCATGCCGATTTCGCCTAATCCGCCGAGGGCGACGATCTGCAGTGCCGAGTGTGATTCTAATTCATCCATAGGCTATCTTTCATGTTGAAGGGGTATCAGTGCAGCTATCTTTTTGTCACATCTTTCAATCCAGTCTGCGCCGGGAGTAACCAGCCAGTGATCGGCGTAGAACGAACTCCGCAAGGAGCGATACGCAATCAGGGCGCGGTCGACATCTCCCAGGCGTTCACTGGTTTCGGCGACCAGCCATAACCTCTCGGCCGCTCTTTCGATTGTCGGATGGAAGGGGATATACATATGCAGGGCAGATTCATACCCGGCGACCGCGCCGGTAAAATCACCGCTGCGGAGAGCCGCTTCCCCCAGGCTGAATTGACTGCTCATCCGCCACCAGGTAGCCGCAAGAAACATCAGCAGGGTGATCAGGATGATGGCGATGCCGTTGGCGATGATGCTTTTTACCTGTCTGTTCATCTGGTCACCTGGCACTGAAAAAAAGGATAAGTGCGTTCACAAAATCATTTCTGCACAAATCCCGCAGAAATATTTTTATCGTACTAAAAAAAAGCCGGGGATAAGGGTCAAAAGGACACCCAGTGCAAAGGCGACCACTCCGCACAGAACAACCACTGCCGCGGCGATGTCAAAGGGGAACTTCAGACGGTGCGCAGCCGGAAACCCCCAGATCATTCCTGCCAAACCGGCGATAATCAGCGCTATGTACTGATAGCCGATGCTCATTTAATGTTCCAGTGCGGATTCAATCTGTTCCCGCACGACCTCCATCATCCAGGTTTCGGCCTCGCTGCGGCGGAGTCCGGGAGGCGTAACAACCGGAGGGTGCAAGGTAATGTGAATATTTCCGCTGACCAGCTTGATCTGGCCCGCCGGATTAATTCTGCCGCTGCCGTTGATGGTGACCGGAACCACCGGCACATCCGCCTTGCGGGCCAGAATGAACCCGCCACGTTTGAACGGCAGCAGGTTGCCGTCCGGTGTGCGGGTTCCTTCGGGAAACAGCATGACACTCTTGCCGAGGCGAATCGTAGCCGCCGCTTCATCCATGCTCTGCAACGCCTTGCGCCCATCGCCGCGATCCAGCGGGATATAGCCGCCGCGCCGCATCGAGGGGCCAAATACCGGGATATCGAAGAGTTGTTTTTTCGCAATCCAATGGATCTGGCGCGGCATGGCGGCCAGAAGCGAAAAAATATCATAATTGCTCTGGTGGTTACTCATGAAGATAACCGGACCTTCCGGAAGGTGCTCCGTTCCGGCAATCGTTACGGTAACGCCACTCAGCGCAAGTCCCAGCCGCGCCCAGAGACGGGCGTGCCAGGCATAGAGACGGCCGCTTGAATCAAACAACGTCGAGATGATTGCACTGACTGAAAAAAGAAATGTCAGCGGAATAAAAACCGCCAGAAAGATGTATGCGCGAACCATCAGAAACTCCTGGCCCAGTCCCTGATAA
>VFJM01000391.1 GCA_009886055.1 Geobacter sp.
ATATTGTACTACATGCATAAAAAGCTGAGGGAGTTCACCGCAAAATCAGACCCTGAATCGATTCACAACCTTCTGCTGTCAGCTGTGTTTGGGAGAAGGGACGATACAGATTGGCCGGAGATGGCAATCCAGGTACTCACTGCAATCGACCACATGGATAAAGAATTTCAAGGAACTCGCGCGGAATACGACAGCCTATGTGAATACGCTCATCCAAATTTGAAGGGCGGATTCGGAACCTATGTACGTCAGGAGGGGCAAAAACTAGAGTCGTATTTTGGTACAAACCCCCAAGGCTTGGAGATGAGTACTTGGGGCCTCGGGTCATTACACATAATTTTGGTTGTCGGAGCTGAAATCAATAATCGGTTGTGTATTTTTCACCCCGAGTTTGTAGCCATGGTTGAAAAACATGCACCTAACCGCCCACTGTAGTCAACCTGTGACTGAGTTATGTCTCGCCGGAAAAAACAGCGGCGGCGAGCGCCAAGCTTTCAGGTAACCATCAAAATTAAATCCGCCTTCGATGTTCAGCGCAGAAGGCCAAATAGGTATTCACATTATGCCGCAGCCACCTAAGACTGGGCCCCGAGCCTATCTTCGACGCTACACACACCTACCCGCTGCATTGCACATGCTGCGAAACCGGTCGCTCACCCTCTTAGACCCAAGTACATGGGACGACAGCAATGACTCCTTCTATGTCAGCGAGTACAAGCGTCGCAAAGTTCTGAACACAACACTGGCCGTATGCCTTTCTGGGGCAGATGAGACCTACCACCACTGGAAGATATTTGCTGGCCACGCCTCTGGAGTCTGTATACGCCTTCGCCAAGGAATGCTGCTGAAAGCTCTAAAGGGCGTGCCAGGAATGACAGTTGGAATGATGGACTACCGCAAAGTCAAAGGAGCACGAAGCATGGCCTTGCCACTCGAAGAGTATCCATTCGTCAAGCGCGCAGCGTTCATCGACGAAAAGGAAGTTCGCATACTCTATGAGTCAGCTACAAAATTTTGCACCTCTCTCGATGTGCCAATTCCCTTAGAATGTATCGGTCGGATCACGCTCAGTCCCTGGTTGCCCAAAGGCCTTATCGGAGCTACAAAGGAACTGATTCAATCTATCGAAGGCTGCTCGCACCTTGATGTTGTACGCAGTACCATAATCAGTAATGAGGAATGGAAAAACATTGCGCGAAATGCGCCACATGTTAGCGGACATCGACCGCCGTCATTTCTGGCCACTTGAGGGCGGTCACCACGGAACATTTGACCAACCTCTACGCCGAGTCCTCTGTCTCGATAATTTGGGGGACATAATTAATTATGTTGGCTGAATTGAGAATGACAATGGACGAGCCTCCACACTTTAACGAACTCTGTAGGCAGGTTGGATGCGTTGTTTTGCAGGCGCAACTGATCGAAAGCACACTTGCCGCGTACCTCGCCACATCCCTCCGACTGGAGAAATCTGAGGCCATGACTCAAGTGCAGGCTGCGCTAGAGCAATTTATGAGGGTTATTACCGTCAGATTGGAGACGATGAAGATTGTTAGAGGGTTGCCGGGGCTGGGGATTTGAAGTCAAAAGCGTAACCCCACCTGGCCTCCCCTTACATAAGGGGAGGGACGTGAAGTTGTAGCAGAGTGGTGTTTGAGGTTTTGCATGTGACTCTGCTTTTGACTTCGCCTTTTGCTCGCCCTCTTAAGAATAAGAGGGGGTTTGGGGGGCGTTATGAGCCTTTGACTTTGACTCCTATGTTATGTCGGGAGGGTTATGAACTTTCTAAAAAACGACTCAGTCTTGAAAGCCAGGCGAAGGGAGTTACGCCGGAACCAGACCGACGCCGAAAGGGCTTTCTGGGCAAAAGTACGAAACAAGCAGTTTTTTGGGATGAAATTTTTTCGTCAGTACAGCTTAGGTTCCTATATTCTGGATTTTTACTGTCCCGAGAAAAAATTGGCGGTTGAGTTGGATGGCGGGCAGCATAATCAACCCGAGGGCAGTGAATATGATGCGGTTCGTACGAATTTTTTGAACGCTCATGGTGTTGAAGTGGTGCGCTTTTGGAATAGCGAGGTGTTAGGTGAGATGGATGGTGTTCTTGCCTGCTTGGAGCTGAAGGTTGTAAACGGGTAAGTCCATTAAGATTGACACAGCGACATTTTTCCAATGCAAACGGTTCGTCACGGATTTAGTGTCCCGCTTCGCTTGATGCTTGACGCCCACGTTTTTTATCTGCTACAAGGGATGATCTGAAATCAGCAAAGGATGAACGTCGATGCCGTATATTGTTATTGATGAAGCGCGCTGCAAGGGGTGCGGACTCTGCACCATCGCCTGCCCGAAGAAACTGGTCGCTATGAGTGATACCCCGAATAGTATGGGGTTCACCGTAGCGATTTTTTCGGGCCCTGAAAAATGCACCGGCTGCACGTTGTGCGCAGAGATGTGCCCTGATGTCGCCATCACGGTTTTTAAGGAGTGACGTCGATGCACATCACCGCACCTGAAAAAATATTTGTCAAAG
>VFJM01000382.1 GCA_009886055.1 Geobacter sp.
GATGCCTTTGTCACAGCGCTCAATTCGACCGGTTCAACACTTCTGTACTCAAGTTTCCTGGGCGGGACAGGGAATATTGCGGGCGGAGACAAGGCCTTTGGCATCGCTTTGGACGGGAATAAAGATGTTATTGTAGTAGGTCAGACCGACTCCAGCGACTTCCCACTAAAAAATGCTTTCCAGGGGACCGCCGGGACTTCTTTTGACGGTTTCGTTACCAAGATAACCTCCTCAACAATAACACCGACACCCGGCGGAGGAGGGACAACGCCAACGAGCGGTGGCGCAAGCTCGGGGGGGAAAAGCGGTTGCTTCATAGCCACGGCTGCTTACGGCACCCCGATGGCTGAGGATGTCCGCTATCTTCGCGCATTCAGAGATGAATTCCTTATGACGAACGCTCCGGGTAAAGCTTTCGTGAGTTTGTACTACTCTGTAAGTCCCCCGATTGCCGATTTCGTCCGAGATCACGAATCTCTTCGCGCAGTTGCACGGTTTGGATTGACTCCACTTGTGAAAATGAGCAAAGTCATTGTCAGTGACAGAGCGCTTGAAGCGCAGACAGAAAATTTAAAGTAATCACATAGTATCTGCAGAGCAAGCAGGACGGGCGGTCATGGCCATGATCGCCCGTCCTCGTTTCAGCTGTTACTGAACAATGGAACAAATAAAACCCCCCTTGCGCTTTTATCCATTGGTGACTATTATTCAATCATCCGGTTTGACCGGTATATTGAACAACGCACGAGGTCACTATGAACACCATGAAAACAACATTCCTGATGGCTCTCTTGACGGTGCTGCTGGTGCTGATCGGCGGCGCAATCGGCGGCAGGGGGGGGATGACCACCGCCTTTCTGCTGGCCGGGGGGATGAATTTTTTCTCCTACTGGTTCTCTGACAAGATCGTGCTCCGGATGTACGGCGCACAGCCGATTGAGGAGCAGGATAATCCCCGCTTCTACGGGATCGTGCGAAACCTGGCCGGGCGGGCCGGCCTGCCGATGCCGAAGGTGTATGTCATTCAGGACGACAGCCCGAACGCCTTTGCAACCGGCCGCAATCCTGAACACGCCGCTGTCGCCGCCACCACCGGTATCATGAGACTCCTGACCGATGAAGAACTGGCCGGCGTCATGGCGCATGAACTTGGCCACGTCAAAAACCGGGACATCCTGATCTCCACAATTGCCGCCACCTTTGCCGGTGCAATCACCTATCTGGCCCACATGGCGCAGTGGGGCGCCATGTTCGGCGGCGGACGGAGTGATGATGACGAGAGGGGGGGGATGTTCGGCATGCTCTTCATGGCAATCCTCGCGCCGATCGCCGCGATGCTGGTTCAAATGGCGATCTCACGTTCGCGGGAATTCGGCGCTGACGCCGCCGGGGCGCACATCAGCGGCAATCCTCTTTCTCTTGCCCGGGCACTGCAGAAGCTGGAACTGGGGAGTCAGCAGATTCCGCTGAACGCCAATCCCGCCACCGCACATATGTTCATCGTCAACCCGCTGACCGGCGGCGGGATGATGTCGCTCTTCTCCACTCACCCCCCTATTCCGGAACGTGTTCAGCGACTGGAAGACATCTCGAGGACCCATGATTATTAGACGCACCGCGAAAAACACCTCCTCTGCGAACCCCCGTCAAGCTGCCTGCGAAACCCTGCTGCGCATCAGGAAAGAGGGGGGGTTTGCCGATCGCCTGATCGACATCGAGCTTTCCAGCGGCGTATTAAGCGGGCCGGATCGGGGACTGTATGCTGAACTGGTATACGGCGTGCTGCGGCGTCAGGGGACTCTGGATCATATCCTCCAGCAGCTGCTTGAAAAACCGATGATCGAGCTTGACCCGCTGGCGCTCGTAATCCTGCGAATCGGCCTGTACCAGCTGACCTGCCTCGACCGAATTCCTGAGTCGGCAGCCGTTAACGAATCGGTCAACCTGGCAAAACTGATCACTCCAGGCACCAGCGGCCTGATCAATGCCGTCCTGAGAAATTACCTGCGCCGCCGCGACACGATCACCTTTCCTGATATTGCTGCCAATCCGGCAGCAGCGATAGCAACCCGGCATTCCCAGCCGGAATGGCTGGTTGAGCAGTGGATCGGGCAACTTGGCGTAGCTGAGGCCCAGCAACTGGCAGAGGCCTCTTCACAACAGCCGCCGTTGACTCTGCGGGTCAACACGCTCCGCTCCAGCCGCGACGAACTGCTGCAGGAGTTTGAAACGCAGGGAATTGAAGCGACACCCTGCCGCTTCTCACCCGACGGCATCACCATTGCGGGACGCCACACCATAAACACCCTCCCCGGCTTTGATGCCGGCCTGTTCGCCGTACAGGATGAGGCATCACAACTTGCCGGACGGCTGCTGGGGGCCGAACCGGGTGAACGGATATGGGACGCCTGCTGCGCCCCCGGCGGCAAAAGCTGCCACATCGCGCAGCTGATGGATGATCGTGGTGAATTGATCGCAACCGATATCTCCCGCTCAAAACTGACGCTTGTCCAGGACAGCGTCCGTCGGCTCGGGATCGGCTCCGTATCAACGGCGGTTGCCGACCTGCATCAACCCGACACCTTTCCTGAAGGTTATTTTGACCGCATCCTTCTGGACGCTCCCTGCTCCGGACTGGGGGTTATCCGACGCAATCCGGAGGCGAAATGGCGCCTCTTCTCCGGCGACATCACCCGTCTGGCAGCGGTCCAGAAAACCCTGTTGAAAAATGCCGCCACCAGATTGAAGCCGGGGGGGACACTGCTCTATTCAACCTGCTCAACTTCCGAGGCGGAAAATGAGCAGGTGGTGGAGGATTTTCTTTTGCACCATTCCGGGTTCGTGCTAGAAAACCTGAACGATATCTTTCCTGCCTGGAGCGACCTGATCGCGTTTTACGGCATGTTCAGGGTCTGGCCGCACCGTCACGGCATGGACGGTTTTTTTGCCGCACGAATCAAACGAATAAAATAGAATCAGGGAGTTTTACATGAAAAAAATCGCCCCCTCCATCCTGTCTGCCGACTTTTCGCGCCTTGGTGATGAAATCAGGTCCGTCGAGGCGGCCGGTGCCGACTACATCCACATCGACGTCATGGATGGCCATTTCGTCCCCAACATCACGATCGGGCCGCTGATCGTCGAAGCCGTCCGCAAGGTAACAACCCTGCCGCTCGATGTGCATCTGATGATTGAGAATCCCGATCTCTATATCCCTGATTTTGCGGCAGCGGGCGCAGATATTATAGTCGTCCATGCCGAAGCGACCAATCATCTGCACCGCAGCATACAGCTGATCAAATCATTCGGGAAAAAAGCGGGTGTTTCTCTCAATCCGGCCACTCCGCTGAATGTTCTCGATTATTGTCTCGATGATCTGGAGCTGGTGCTGCTGATGACTGTCAACCCGGGATTTGGCGGTCAGAGTTTCATTGAAGCCTGCCTGCCCAAGATCCATTCATTGCGGGCGATGCTCGATCGACGCGGCTCTGAGGCCGAACTGGAGGTTGACGGGGGAGTCAAGCCTGCCAACATTGCCCGGATTTCCCACGCAGGCGCAGATGTTTTTGTCGCAGGCAGCGCCGTATTCGGTGCGTACGATTACGCGGCCACAATTACGGAGATGAAGCGTCTGGCACATGAACTTCTGCTCTGATTTTATTCGAATTTCCGCAGAGATAGCCGTTTTATTAATTGAGTTTCAAGATGAGTTGGGATACACTTTCGCGCCATGTCCACCAGCGTACTCATCATAGATGATTCGGTTACCGTTCGGGAGCAGATCATCAGAGCTCTCGAGTCGTTCAGTCTCTTCACCCGCTATTACGAAGCGGAGGACGGCCTGGAAGGATTCAAAAGACTCCTCTCGACTCCCGTGGATATCGTCCTGTGCGATCTGGAGATGCCGCGCATCGATGGTTTTAAATTCCTGAGCATGCTTAAATCGCGGCCTGAGCTTCAAGATGTCCCGGTTATCATCCTGACCGGCATGAACGACCAGGAACGTAAGATCAAGGGGCTTGAACAGGGCGCCAGCGATTACATCACCAAGCCGTTTGACCATGGGGAACTGGTTGCCAGGGTTAAGGTCCACCTCAAAATCAAAAAACTGCAGGATGAGCTGAAACACTCCAACGAACTGCTGATGGAGCTTTCCAACACCGATCACCTGACCGGGCTCTTTAACCGCCGCTTCATGATGGAATCGCTCGACAAAGAGGTGCAGCGCAGCATTCGCAAAGGGGGTGAGCTGTCGCTGATCTTGATTGATATTGACCATTTCAAGCAGGTCAATGACGGCTTTGGACATCTGCAGGGTGATGCCGTACTGAAGAAGGTGGCCATGCAGCTGCAGAAGGAGTTACGCCGCTATGACTATGCCGCCCGCTACGGCGGCGAGGAATTTGTCGCCATCCTGCCGGATTCGTCGCTGAAAGAATCCGTTTTTGTGGCCGATCGGATCCGTCTGGCGGTGCAGAAAACCAGGTTCGACGGCCAGGTTGCCAACCTCAGCCTGACCGTAAGCCTGGGGGTTGCCTGTTTTTCTCAGGAGTACTGTTCTACTGTTGATGGTTTTATCAAACTGGCTGACGATGCCCTGTATCGGGCTAAAACCAATGGAAGAAACCGGGTCGAGTTCCATGACCCGGAAGGTGCGAAAGCCCCTGCACCTGATGCTTCCGCATCCGGCCAGGACAACTCATCTGAACAAGAGTAAAGAAACAACACGGCATCAATCAATCGTATCTGCCTATCCGAAGTTCGTAACGCCACCTGCTATCAGCCGTTTTACATAGCGTCTGAAGAGAGGTGGCGCTTCCATTTATTCAGAAAAAGGACTTTTTGATGACCACATATTTAAGTAAGTCAAAAGATGGTTTTTGCGCTTTCCCGTCAAAAAACTGCTTCGTTAACGGACGTATCCTGTCTTTCAAGGTCTGGTTATTCACTGCAGCCCTACTCGTGCTCTGCAGCACTCTGGCAGCCCAGGCTGCTCCATTCGGCAAAATTGACGCTCCGCCGCTCTCCGAACGCTGGTTCGGCATTTATGTAAACAGTGAGCGGGTCGGATTCTACCGGCAACGGATCGACAAGTCGGAGGACGGCTACCGGATGGAGGGAGACGGAAGTGTTCGGATGAAAGTGATGAGTTTCTCCAAAGAAGCTTCCATGCGGGAGACCTATCTTGTTTCAAAAACCCTGGCCCTCCGTTCATTTGATGTTGATCAGACCGTAAATGGTTCGTCGTCGCACGTCAGCGGCAAAGTCAGCGGCAGTGCCATCCATATTAAAAGTGAAATTAAAGGCAAAATTATCCATAAAATGCTTAAATTCAAAGGGGAGGTTTATCCGAGCCCTGCCCTCAATTTGTATCCGCTGCTGCGTACGGTCGTTGCGGGCTCGTCGTATAAGATCCAGGCGTTCGATCCGGAGGAACTGAAGATCAAGGAGATACAGATCACGGTGCTGGGCGAGGACAAAACGACCGACGGTCTGCCCGCTCTCAAGCTCCGAAACAATCTGTATCCATTTGTAAATAATGATATATGGGTCGACGGGCAGGGGAATACGCTTGAGGAATCGGTCCGTGAAGGTCTGGTAACAACAAAGGTAGAACAACCCAAGGCTCTTGGAGCTTATATCAGTGATTGGGCGCTAGCCAAGAAGGACTTGATTTATGACTTCAGCCTGGTGCGCGTACAGCCGCCGATCAAGGATCCAAAGAAGTTGACCGGTCTGGCTGTCGAAATCAGCGACTGGAATGATGCCCTGCCGATGCTGCAGGGTGGTGGGCAGCAGGTGGAAAAACGGGGCGATGGACGGATAATCTTCAAAACCGGTTCTCTGGTTCAGATATCCCCGGAATCAAAATCACAGGGACCAACGGACGCACAGCTGAAACCGGCTGACAAGATTGAGTCCGATGCACCTGTGATAATGGCACAGGCCAAGCTCCTTGCGGCGGGGGTCAACAGTCAGGATGATCTGGCAAAAGTGCTGGCTTCCTGGACGGCGGATTGGCTGAAAGATACGATTGATGACGGCGGCAGTGCCGTTGCGAGCTTCAAATCGAAGAGCGGCAACTGTCAGACACATGCTCGTCTCTACACGGCGCTGGCTCGGGCAGCCGGCATTCCGACCCGATTTGTTTCCGGCCTCGTACATCTGGAGGGGAAGGGCTTTCTCTATCACAGCTGGGCTGAGAGTTTCATAGGAGATCGCTGGGTTTCGGTTGATCCCACCTACAACCAGCTCCCCGCCGATCCCACCCATCTCAAGTTCCTTGAAGGGCATCTTCCGGAAGATCTGGCTCCGATCATTGCCATCATCGGCCGGATCAAGATGACCGTACTGGAAACAGCGTACGAGATGAGCTCTGAACAGGCCGTTGGGGGAAAGTAGCCTGGATTCTGATGCACCTGCCGTTCAAAACCGTTGCTGATACGCCGCAACCAGTTCCCGTAACGCCTTCTTCACGCCTCGCTTCCACGACCCTACCGCTACCAGGCGCAGATTTTCCGGGGCAAAGAGCGACCGGGCGGTTTCCTGAAGATCGGCGGCAGTGATCCGGCGCGCTTCACACTGATCCTCCTCAATGCTTCTGACGACCCCCATCAGCTCACCCCAGCCATATCGTCCCCCCATTTCGTAGGCGGAATCCCGGCTGAACTCAAGGTCAAAAATATAGGAATTGCGAACCCGCTCCAGTTCGTCTCCGGGAACCGGTGTCGTTGCAATGCGGGACAGCTCCTCAAACGCTGCTTTTACCGCGTGGATCAGGTTCTCCGGAGCTGTCGACAGATCAAACGCCAGACAGCCTGTTTCGTCGTAGGCTCCGATTGCGCCGTCCACTGAATAAATGATACCAAGCTCCTCCCGCAAGCGTAAATGGAGGCGGGAGCTGCCTCCACCGGCAAGAATCCGGCGCAAAAAGCGAAGCGCCATAAACCGGCGGTCATCACGGGCAAACCCGAGGAACGCCAGCTGCAGATTCATCTGGCTGTCAGAGTCCTGTACACAGCGGATTTGTGGCGAAAATTGGCGGAGTGTCACCAGGGGTACCGCCGGCACGCGCTCATCAGGCCACTCTCTAAAGCACTCCCGGGCAGCGGCAAGAACGGCACGGTTTTTTACCGGTCCGGATACAACAAGGACCGCATTTGAAGGGACATAATAGTTGTTCAGGTGCTGCTTGAGATCACTCAGTTCAATGGAGGAGATGCTTTCGAGTGTTCCGACGGTCGGCATCCCCAGCGGGTGTCGGGGCCAGAGCATCCGGCTGACGATGGTGTCCGGATTGACCTCCTCCCCCTGCTCGTTCAGGTCCTCCCTGGCTTCCTCGGCGACAATCCGCTTTTCGATCTCGATTCCTGTCAAAAGCGGCTTCATCAGCATCGAGGCAAAAATTTCCATGCCGCGTTTGATGCTGTCCGGGTGTACCCGTGAATAATAGTAGGTCGATTCGGCATCGGTAGCGGCGTTCGGGGCGCCACCGATAATCTCGAAGGCCGACTCGATTGCCAGTGACGAGGGAAATTCGGCAGTTCCCCGAAACAGGCTATGCTCCAGAAAATGGGAAAGCCCTTCCCGCCCGGGGGGATCATTTCGACCGCCGACTTTGAGGTAGATCGCCAACTCGGCGGCATGCAGATGCGGCATTTCAACACAGACGACCCGCAGTCCGTTTTTCAGGGTATGGAGAAAGGAGCGGATCATATCAGGGCCCCCCGGATATTTTCTATGCGCCGCCGGTATTCATCAGGCGGCAGAAACAGCTCTTCATGCTCCTCGGCCCAGATCGGGCGCGGCCAGAGCGGTTCGGACGAGAAGCGCGGTACGATGTGCCAGTGAATATGCGGCACCATATTCCCCAGGAGCTCATAATTGATCTTGGCGGGCGTATATATGGTGTAAAGCGCCTGCGCCACCGAAGCGAGCTCCTCCATAAGAGCAGCGCGCACGCCCTGATCAAGATGGAACAGTTCGGTGGCATGAACTTTGGTAAACAACAGTGTATAGCCGGGAAAATACTGATCCCGGTTGAGGATTACGTAGGAGTGCGGCAGTTCAATGATCCGCAGATCTGAATCCATATCCCAGCGGCGACACATCGGACAGTCAGACATATTATTCATCAGGTTCTCCTATATCCTCGGCAATCAATTTCAGCTGTTCCAGAGCGCTTTCCAGATCGGCAATGATGTCGAGGCATATCACTCCCGGTTCGGGCAGATTGTCCGAGTCTTCCAGGCTTTCATCACGCAGCCAGAAGATGTCCAGACTGGCCTTGTCGCGGGCCATCAGGTCTACATAGCCGTATGAGCGCCAGCGACCGTCAGTGGCCGCCTCGCTCCAGGTGGCTGTGCGATCAAAGCGGTTCTTCGGGTTGTAGAGGGCGACGAACTCGTCAATGTCCCGGCGTTGAAGCGGGTTGGTTTTGAGGGTGAAGTGCAGGTTGGTGCGGAGGTCGTAGATCCAGAGTTTCTTCGTCCAGGGTGTTTCACTGGCCGGCTTCTTGTCGAAGAAGATCACGTTGGCCTTGACCCCCTGGGCATAGAACAGGCCGGTGGGGAGGCGCAACAGGGTGTGTACGTCGCACTCCTGCAGCAGCTTGCGGCGGATGGTCTCCCCTGCCCCGCCTTCGAAGAGCACGTTGTCCGGCACGACCACGGCGGCGCGGCCGTGCTGCTTGAGCAGGGTCTTGATGTGCTGAATGAAGTTGAGCTGTTTGTTGGAGGTGGTGGCGCAGAAGTCGTCCCGCTCGATGGTCTCCTTTTCGCTGTACGCCTTGCCGTCCACGCCGATGATGGTGGTCGAACTTTTCTTGCCGAACGGTGGGTTGGTCAGAATGATGTCGAAGCGCTCACCCGGATCAGAGGCCAGCGAATCGACGCCCGCCTCGATGGGGAGCGCCTCGCCGCCGATGCCGTGCAGCATCATGTTCATGGCGCAGAGTCGTGCCGTGGCATGCACCAGTTCCCAGCCGCGCAGGGTCTCGGTTTCCAGGAACCGCTTCTGGTCCCGGTCCAGCTTGTAATGTGTGGGGTCGCTTACATAGGCAAAGGCCGACAGCAGAAAGCCGCCGGTGCCGCAGGCCGGATCGCAGATCGTCTCCTTCGGTTTGGGCGCCATCACATCCACAATGGCCTGGATCAAGGGACGGGGGGTGAAGTACTGTCCGGCGCCGCTCTTGGTGTCCTGGGCGTTCTTTTCCAAAAGCCCCTCGTAGGCTTCACCCTTGACGTCGGCGCTCATGATAGACCAGTTTTCCTTGTCCAGCAGGTCCACCAGCAGGCGGCGTAGTTTGGCCGGGTCCTGGAACTTGTTCTGGGCACGGCCGAAGATCAGCCCCAGCAGCCCCTTTTCCTGCCCCAGTTTTTCCAGGGTGTGGCGATAGTGATCGAAGAGGTCGTCGCCGTCTTTTTTCAGCAGGCTGGGCCAGTCGTAGCCGGATGGGACCAGGCTTTTCTGGTCAAAAGGTTTCTTCGTCCGTTCGTCGGCCATTTTGAGGAAGAGGAGGAAAGTGAGCTGTTCGACGTAGTCGCCGTAGCTCATCCCGTCGTCGCGCAGGACGTTGCAGTAGTTCCAGAGTTTTTGTACGATTGCAGCTGGGGTCATGTATGGTCTCGTTTCATTCTGCTTGATTATAGAGCAACGGCCTTCTAAGCCGTGGGTCGCTCGCGGCCACTAGACTGGGGGTCTAGTGGCCGCGATGAATTATTTAGACACAAAGGACTTAAAATCCCTCGTGTTATTACATGCCGGTTCGAATCCGGCCTCCGCTACTGCATAATATTGTTGACAGCAAAATTTTATCAGGTATACAGTCTTAACAGACGGGTAAGTCCTGTTACGTGCCTGAGGTGCTCCCCTCCATCGGTTGGCCATGAGCCTCGGGATAATAGACGTAACAGGGGCCGTCTTTTTTATTGTCCTATTTCAAATACTCCCCTTCATAGACAATAGCCGATTGGTACACCCGGTACCACTCCTCATCCTCTCCCTCATGTTTCCTGAATATCCCCCAGCAGAAAAGATCTACAGCCTGCAAGCCAGAGTTGTTATGCGACAGTTCATGGGTTATGAATAGTGGGATATCCAGCGGTAGTAACCCCTGTAGCTGGTTTTCTACATAGGAGTTAAAGTCCTTGATCTCCTCTTTGTTCTTGCACCTGTCCATAATCAGGTTGACGGTATTGCCCGCCTTTGAAAGATCAATCTTTTCCAGAAGAAACCGGGCCAGGAAGTTATAAAGCTTCTTCTTGCCAAGCTTGGTACGGAGATTATCGTAAACTCGACTTTTATTCAGAATCACTGAATAGATTTGCCAGCCATCAGACGAAATATGGCGGTAAAAATATTCTTTGATAACCTGAGTAGTATTTGTACCTTTCAACTCCTGCGATTTGTTCTTCCTGTTGTTAAGTTTGTTCTTCAAGGTCCTGCGGACACCACGCCGGAACCCTTCAATTGCTTCAGCATTTTCACAAACGAGAAGAGTTATAACGAACTTTCCGGATGTTTTCGGCTTGCTAAAGTCAAAACCCAAATCGCCGGATTCGTCGAGGAAAATGATCATGTGTGAAGTCCTTCGAATTTTTCCTGTTGATTAACAGCCACCTGCTCTACCAACTGAGCTAAAGGTGGACTGGCCCTCAGCATTACGAGTGATGTGCTCTAGCACCTGAGCTAAAATGGCATTCAAAAGCTACCACTCTTCCGGATTGAAATCGCGCATGAAATTAATCCAGTCGATCGAGGCTGACCCACGAAAAAGAGCCTTGCCGCTCATACTGATGAAACTGACCTGTTTGGCTTGCAGCAGTGTGCTTATAACCGGCACAGCATCATAAGGAATAAACGCACTAAAATCCCGATGTTCTCCTCGGATGGTGAGACCTCCGATTGAACGAGGTTGCGGATCAAGGTATTCCTCTCCAATCAAATTTGAGGTCAGCTTCCTGTCACCGAGCAACATTATTCGAATATCCTTGCCGTCAAATTTAAATGGATATCGTAAAAGGCCTTTTATCTCAAGGTGGAGGTGTTCCCGATATGACCCGGCAAAAAATCGATCATCGCGATTGACTGTGAAAGAATAACTTGTTTGCCAGTCCGCTACTTCGACAATGTACGAACCGTACGCTTCTTGAACCGATTTGCGTACTTTCCGTGGTTTTTTCTCAGCAACGACTTTGACCATGCGCGCCTCCCTACACCAGCCCGCCCGAAAACGCTCGTTGCAGGATCGTCTGCCGCAGCCGTTCGGCGCGTTTGAGGTTGGTTTCGATGGTGGTTTCGAGTTCTTGGGTGACGGAGAGGCGGCGGTCGATTTCTTCAAGGATTGCCTTTTGCTCTTTAGAGGGCGGCAAAGGAGCATTCACCGTCCTGATGTCATCGAGGCCAAGCCCAACTTTAGTCGCCCCTCGCTGAAGCTCCTTAAACTGGTCTTGACCTGTTTTGCACGCAAGAAACCAGGCGAGATATGTACTGTTGACAATTGTTAGAGGCCGTGCCAGCGATACATGCTGATTGATATAGGCTACTTCAAATCCATCAGGGACCATTCCAATCATGCCAACATCGGCAGTTATAGAAATGAGAATATCTCCAGCGACAACACGAGTGCGTGAGCCTTCCGCTCCTTCTGGTGGCTGTACGCGTTGGATATCGGATAAATCCAGCGATATCGTTTCATGGTCGAGGTTCCCCATTCTCAGGAATATTGGTCCCGTTTCCGAGTAATAACATGCCCAACCTCTCGAACCACTGGTTACAAAAGAGAACAGTTGGTCGCTCTTCACCCACACCCACCCATCCGGCAATTCTGGCAGATTAGCCGTATCCGGCCCGGCAGGTTCCTTGTATTTCTTCTTCCACGAATCATCCTTCGGGTTGATCCCCTTGGCCTTCATCTTCGCCTGTTCTTCGGCTTCCCACTTGGCGTGGCGTTCAGCGAGGATGCGTTTGAGGAGTTGGTCGGCGGGCTCGGCGTTAGGGTGATCCTTGCGCCACTGTTCGGTAAGTTTGCCTTCGACAGCGGCCTTGAGGACGGCGGCCTTGTAGCGTTTGAGGTTGACCTGTATCCGCTTGAGCGATGCAACGGCCTCATCCAGCCGTGAGAATTGTTTTTCGATTTCGGCGACGATTCGCTTTTGGTCTTCAGGTGGGGCAAGAGGAAACGGAATCTCTTTGAGAGTTTCTAAGCGAATACCTTTAACGGTTGTACCCGAACCAATCGATTCCAAGTAATCAGCAATGGAAACAATCCAGTATTCAAGATAGCTTTTGTCAATTCCGGCTTTAGGAATAAGTGCCTTTAAATCTTGATTGATTGTTGAATCATAAGGAACACGAATAACCTTGCCAAGCCCGACTCTGGTTGCAATGATCACTGTGTCTGCCGGAATGATATTGGTTGAACTTTCCTTTATGGCAACTTCAGATATGTGGTCAATCGAATCAATTGGCCGACGTGTACGCATATCCTTGATCGTCAACCATGGAATTTTGCCTTGCCAATAGCTGGGATTACTTTTTGATGGTGTACCGCCACCAATGATTTTTGATAGAATCTCTCCAAGTGGAACCCATTTCCAATTTTTTGGTAATTCTAGTTGGCCGGTTACGGTTCTATGTCTACTCACGCCGCAAGCACCTCATTCAATTCCTCCAACATCCCCCACAACTCCTCTCCAAACAACTGATAGACCTTGCCGATCCCGCCGTTCTCCTTGAACGGCGTAAACTCGAAATCATCCCGCCCGATCTCCAGGCTGGCAATAACATGGTCGCGTATCCGCTCCAGCCACCAGCGCTGCTCGTCACTGAAACCCTTGCCGCTCGCCTCCTGCTTGGCAATCCAAACGGCAAAGCGTTCGTGAACATGCTCCTCGAACGGCTCCAAAACCGGTTCCTGATGCAGGGCAAAACGGACCAGCGAAACGATATCGGTCCAGAGCCGCCTGCTCCCAACTCCCTTGACCTTAGATGATTCCAGCGCCGCATAGGCATCCCACAACCGGTCGATACGCCAGAGATACGGCGGCTTCTCGATCATCTCGGCCAGCCCCTTGATCTCGTCATACTTCAACCGCTGGCGATAGGGGCGGCTGTAGAGAATCTGCAGGGCGGTGATTTCGTCCTTGTGCTCCTCGATGAACTGCTCGAAGGAGTGCACCAGTCCACGGGCCTTATCCAGCGCATCGGCGTCGAAACCGGCCTCAATGACCTCGTCGGCGCTGACCGTATCAATAATCTGGTCGGCCTTACGCTGCAACTCCAGGATCTTCTCCCGAAGCTTTGGCTCGCAGAGCGGCTTGACCGCCTGCCGGATCAGCGTGATCCCGGCCTGCCGAACCTGATCCACGGTTGGGTCACTGACACCAAAATCAACCCTCGCCTGTTCGATCTGCCGTTCCGGGTCGATTGATGCGATCAGGTCACCGGTCAACACCTTCAACCCCTTGCCATCGGTCAGCTTCTCGATCTCCGCCTTGCCGGCCGAATCAAGCTTCTTCTCCAGACGGGCAAATCGCCCGGCGATTGAGGAGACAACCTCACTCTCCGTATTACCCAGAGCCACGGCCTGCAGCAGCTTTTCCAGGGAAACGGTCGGTTTCTTCTCCAGCGGGCGGGAATCGGTCTTGTCCTGTTCACAGACGCCCACCGCATCCACAATGACGAAGTGGGTCTTGGCAACGGCATCGGGGGTGACCGCCTGCAGGTCGGTGTCGTTGATTACCCGCACCCCACGCCCCTTCATCTGCTCGAAGAAAGAACGGGAACGGATCATGCGCATGAAAAAGACGCACTCCAGCGGTTTGATGTCTGTGCCGGTGGCGATCATGTCCACGGTGACGGCGATGCGCGGCATCGGGCTGGTGCGGAACTCGGCGATTAGCTCCTCCGGCTTCCTGCCGGTGGTGCGGTAGGTGATCTTCTGGCAGAAGTCGTTCCCCTTGCCGAATTCTTCGCGCACGATGCGGACGATGTCCTCGGCGTGGGAATCGTCCTTGGCAAATATCAGGGTTTTGGGCACCCAGGTTCGGCCGGGAAAGATCTCGGTCAACACCTTGTCGCGGAAGGTCCGGATCACGGTGCGGATCTGATCCACGGCCACCACGTCCCGGTCGAGCTGGTTGGCTTCGTAGGTCAGCTCCTCGTCCAGTTGTTCCCACCGCACGGCCCGCGTTTCCCGCTCACGATGGTCCACGTAATGCCCGGCCTCCACGACCGAGCCCCCCTGGGTGATCTTGGTCCTGATGCGGTAGACATCGTAATTGACGTTGACCCCATCGGCTACGGCCTGTTCGTGGGGATATTCCATCACCAGGTTCTGGTTGAAGAAGCCGAAGGTCTGCTTGTTGGGGGTGGCTGTCAAGCCGACCAGATAGCCGTCGAAATACTCCAACACCTGGCGCCAGAGGTTGTAGATCGAGCGGTGGCATTCGTCGGTGACGATCAGGTCGAAGGTCTCGGGCGGGATGGCCGGATTGTAGACCACCGGCGGCGGCTCCTTGAAGAGGCCGGTCTGGTCGAAGAGCGATTCCTCCTCCAGCTCCGGGGCCAGCTCCTCGCCCCGCAGGATCGAGTAGAGCCGCTGGATGGTGCAGATGCAAACCCGCGCCGTAGTGTCGAGGCGGCTGCTCTGCAGGTGGTTGACGATGTACTCTTCGGTGAATTTGTACGGAGTATAGGGTGACTGATACTGCTGAAACTCTTTCAAGGTCTGGCGTCCCAGGTTGGCACGATCCACCAGGAACAACACCCGCCGGGCACCGGCGAACTTGAGCTGACGGTAGATGAAAGAGACCGAGGTAAACGTCTTGCCCGATCCGGTGGCCATCTGCACCAGCGAGCGGGGACGGTCGGCGGCCAGTGATTTTTCCAGGTTGCCGATTGCCGTGAACTGGGCAGGCCAGAGCCCCTCGGAATGCAGCGGCGGCATGCGGCGCAGCCGGCTGCGGTAACAGTCGGGAGACCAGATCACTCCCGGATCAGCAACGATTGAATCCGTAGGGGCGAAGCAAGGGGTATCTGCTTCGCCCGATCTTTCAGACGATGGCGACATGGGCGAAGCAGGTGAAACATTTGCTTCGCCCCTACAGACTTCATCCAGCCACTCGGCCAGTGTTTCGGGACGATGGAAGGAGAATACCTGGCGGGAACGGGGATCAGGATCGAGGCCACTGGTAAAACGGGTCTCTATGCCGGTTGACTGATAACGGAAAGTGAGCGGGCGGAACCAGGCAGGGAGCGAGAGCGGCAACCCCTGAGTGTATTTATCAGACTGAATCTCGACGCCAGAGAGTGTTACCCCGGCCTTCTTGGCCTCGATCACCCCGGCTGCCTTACCATCAATATACAGCAGATAGTCGGCAAAACCGAAGCCGCGCTCCAGCGGAAACTCGCGGATAGCCACGCCACGACCGGCATGCAGGTTGACGCCTTTTACGTCCTGCACCATCCAGCCGGCCTCGGCAAGCATGAGGTCGATATCTATGCGCGCTTCCTGTTCAGGTGTGGGGGACAATCAGGCCGCTCCTGTTTATATCAGCCAACATTTAAAATGCTGCATTTGTAACAGAAAAACCATATCAATGCCAGCACACTGATTTGTCGAACTTTTCGTCGACTGAGTTATTTTTATAGCGATTGGCGCTGAAGCGAAGGAAGTAAAAAAGGACAACGGCTTAATGAGCCCTTATTCATACCTCAGGGCGTCGATTGGATTGAGTCCGGCCGCTTTTCGGGCCGGGTAGAAGCCGAAGAAAATCCCGACGGCTGCGGAGAAGAGAAAGGCGATCGTGATGGATTGAACCGAGATCATGGTCGGCCACCCCAGCAGACGGGAGACGACAACAGCCCCCCCTGCCCCCAGGGCGATGCCGATAACACCCCCCATCACCGTCAGCATCACCGCCTCGGTCATGAACTGCAGCAGGATGTCATTCTTTTTAGCGCCGATCGCCATCCGGATGCCGATCTCACGGGTGCGCTCGGTGACCGAAACGAGCATGATGTTCATGATGCCGATGCCGCCTACGATCAGCGAGATTGAAGCAACCGCACCGAGCAGCAGCGACATGGCTTTGGAGGATTGCTCGGCCACAGCCAGGATTTCGGACAGGTTACGGGTCGAAAAATCAGGTTCCTTGCTGTTGGTGATCCGATGGCGCTGATTGAGGAGCGACTTGATCTCGTTTTCAGCCGTATCAATCAGCTCTTCACTCTTTGCCTTGACGATGATGGCGCTGACAATTCCTGTGCGTTGCGCCCGGACCAGGTTACGCTGGGCAGTGCGCAAAGGCACAAATACGACATCATCCTGATCCTGACCCTGGGGTGACTGTCCCTTGCGATCAAGGACTCCGATGACGGTAAAGGGAATTTTTTTGATCCGGATAATACTTCCAACCGGATCGGCAGAGCCGAAAAGGTTGTCGGCTACCGTCTGCCCGAGCAGACAGACTTTCAAGGCTCCGTCCACGTCCTGCTGGCTGATGGAGCGGCCGCTGACAACAGGCCATTCGCGTATGTCAAACAGCTCTGGCGTCGCACCCATGACAACTGACGACCAGTTCATGTTGCCGCTGATGATCTGCCCCGTTGTCCGCACGGTACCGGCAGCGTATGCCACGGAAGGACACTCGGCCATGATCGCCTTGGCGTCGTCACTGGACAGTGTCTGTGCCCCCCCGCTGCCGGTGCGGAGGCCACCGCTCGTGGTGGAGCCGGGTATGACAAGGACGATGTTGCTGCCGATGCTGGCGATCTGCTGGGAGATTACGTAACTGGCACCGGAGCCGACCGCCATCATGGCGATCACGGCGGCAATACCGATGATGATGCCGAGCATGGTCAGAAACGATCGCATCTTGTTGGTACGCAGTGCCCGGAGGGCTATTTTGAGAGTCTGCAGAAGATTCATCAGTTTGAATCCGAAATGATGCGGCCGTCACGAAAGGTGATCTGCCGCCCCGCGTGGGCAGCTACATCATGCTCATGGGTGACCATGATGATCGTGATACCCTGCCGGTTAAGTGTGGTAAAAAGAGCCATGATCTCTTCGCTGGTGCTGCTGTCCAGGTTACCGGTCGGTTCGTCCGCCAGGAGTAAAGCAGGTTTGTTTACAAGGGCCCGGGCGACGGCAACACGCTGCTGTTGACCTCCGGAAAGCTGGCTGGAGTGGTTGAATTCCTTGCCGGCAAGTCCAACCTGATCGAGGACTTCCATGGCTTTTGCGCGACGTTCTTTGGCACCAAGACCGGCGTAGATCAAGGGGAGTTCGATGTTTTCGACGGCAGGGGTGCGTGCAAGCAGATTGAACCCCTGAAATACGAAGCCGAGCTTTTGATTGCGTATGTCTGCCAGCTGATTGCCGTCCATACCGGCGACATCCAAGCCGTCCAGCAGATACTGACCGGAAGTGGGGCGGTCCAGGCAGCCGATAATATTCATACAGGTGGATTTTCCGCTTCCTGATGCTCCCATGATGGCGACAAATTCGCCTGCGGCGATATTGAAGGAGACCCCTTTAAGGGCTTCAAACTGCTGGTCGCCCATGCTGAAGACCCGCCTGATATCAGTTAAGGAAATGACGCTGCTCATTTAGAAGCGCGCCCCCATCGGCGAACCGCCAGTTCCCGCCTTTTTCTTCGCATCACCGCCGATCTGCTCGATAATGACTTCATCACCCTCCTTAAGTCCGCTCTCTACCAGTTCAATGCTGCTGTTGTTGGCAATTCCGGTTTTTACCGGTGACGCAACCGGTCTCCCCTCCTTGAGCAGATACACCTGCAAGCCCCTCTCCTTCCCTTTACCGGGAGCACCGCTCCCTCCACCGCTTGGTACGACTCCACCTGCAGGACGCGGGGCGGAAGCCCCGGTGCGGTCACCAGTGGTCGCCGCTTTCGTATCATCACCTTTTGATTTCGGCTTGAAACGGAGAGCGGCCGGCGGCAGCTTGAGCACATCGCCCTTCTTCGCCACTTCTATCGATACATTGGCCGTCATGCCCGGCTTCAGCTTCAGATCACTATTATCGACAGAAACAACCACGACATAAGTGACCACATTCTGGGTGATGATCGGAGCGCTGCGAATCTGGATGACCTCGCCTCGGAATGTCTGTTCCGGGTAGGAGTCAACGGTGAAGCTGGCTTTCTGATGAAGCTTGATGCGGCTGATGTCTGCTTCGTCGACGCTGACTTCGATCTGCATTTTAGTCAGGTCCTGGGCGATTGTGAAGAGCGTCGGGGTCGAAAATGATGCGGCAACTGTCTGGCCGACGTCGATTGCACGGGAGATGACAACACCATCAACAGGCGAACGGATGACGGAGTAGCGCAGATTGGTTTTGGATTGCATCAGCGAGCCACGGGTCTGCGCAACGCTCCCTTCCGCAGCCTTTACCCCTGCTTTGGCCGATTGGAGGGCGGTTTCGGCAACATCGTAGTCTCCTTGCGAGATGATGCCGTCGCTCAGTAGTTTTTTGTTGCGGTTGAAGGTGCGATCAGCATCGGTCAGTGCGACTTTGGCCTTTTGCAGGTTGGCCTCGGCGCTGAGATAGTTCCCTTGGGACTGCTCCACCGAGGCGTTAAACAGAGAGGGGTCGATTTCGGCGATGGCCTGTCCCTTTTTGACCTTTGAATTGAAGTCAACGTAGAGCTTCTGGATCGTGCCGGACACCTGGGTGCCGACCTGGACGGTGGTCACTGCTGAAAGATTGCCGGTAGCGGCGACCGTCGAAACTATTGTACCCCGCTCGATTTTAGCGGTCTTATAGCTGACCTCAGGTGTACGTTTATAGAAGTAAAAGCCGGCAATGCCGGCAATTAAAATGATGCCGACCAAAATGATGATGTATTTTTTCATGCTGATCTCTCGATATGTCGTGGTAGCTGGTTACATTCACCAATCATAATAGCAGATAACAGGCGGCCCGACAAAAAAAAAGCCCCCTGTCTTACGACAGGGGGACTTTTTTTCCGGACGCCCGCAACCGGTAGGCAGCGGGCTAACTAGGGCAACCCTCTTTGCAGTGGGAAACCGGACGAATTTTAAATCTTGCAGTCCACATTGGCAGGGTCTCCTTTCGATATAAAATTTATTCCCTAACAGGATAGTTTTTATCTTAATACAATTTCAAATCTTGTCAAGCGTAAAATTTGAATACTATGATTGGTGCTGAATCGGAAAGGATTTAGATTGCAAAATCTGATGCGAATGGCAGAATGCCCGTATGCCGCCCCACAAACCATTATTGGAAATAGCCTGCCAACAGGTTATGGCAGAGGATGCTTCGGTCTTTTCCGTTCAATGGACCGATTTGCCGGTCACACTAGCCGGAGCTCTTTCTGCGGAAGAACTGCTTGTTCGCTATCTGGGCTTTGTAAAAAAATGTACTCTGGCTCTGATCCGTCCGGTGATTCTGGCGAACGGCGTCGAATTCCGCCTGATCGGGACAGGAAGGAGCTTGATCAGTTTTTTGCCGCCGGAGCGTGCAGACGGATTTGCGACGTTGCGAATCTGTGGCGGTTTTCTGGTGCAGCCGCGCCAATGTGATCGCGGCCAACTCCGGTTCGGGGTCGAGCATCTACCCGGAACTGTACGGGTTTCCCTCCAGCTCAGTGATTTCTGTCCATTGATTCTTGGCAGCCGTTCACCGTCACTGGTTCGCTTCTGGCTCTACCGCGCAACCCAGGCAGCAATCCACCGCCTGGTGACGGTTCGTTTTCTGTCTCTGCTCTGTCGCGAACTGGCCGGCCCTTCTGCCGTGGTGCGAGTTGTAAATGTTGACGTTCGAGGCGGAAAACCCGTCTGATGCTTTGCTTGTAGCCTGAAATGTGCTACAATTCAACACTCGTAATTACGGTCGTACTGTCGCACACCATCGGTACGTTGGATGTTGTTTTCTGCGGTTTTTCTGCAGGGACTATTTTGTGAACGTACATTATTTCTGTTTATTGGTGCCGGCAGAAGACACCTTCGTTACCGATACGTATCCTGTTATCGTGGTTGAGTTATAACAAACAAAAAAGGAATGCCAGAAGATGCCGCACGCAACCATCGAAATACCGTCAAGATTGCCGCTTTACACCCAGAAAGAGGCCGTTGTTTTCCCCTATATGCTGTTCCCTTTGTATGTCAGCGAAAAGGATATGGCTACTTTCCGTGAGGCAGATTCCTATGACAATTATGTCGCACTTGCCTTTGAGCGGCCGGATGACCCAAAAAGCGAGTTTCCGGGAGGGCGATGCGAGATTGGGACACTCTGCAAGGTTATCCAGTTTAACAAGCTGGATGACGGACGCTATAAGGTTTCGCTGGAAGGGGTCACCCGTCTGAGGATTCTGGATACCGAACCGGCCGGGGAAGTGACTCTGGCCCATTGCGAGATTGTGCGGGAGTTCGTTGAAAAAAATCTTGTATCGGACGCGCTGGTTCAAAGTCTGAACGCACTGTTGAAAATCGCGCTTTCTCACGGAAAGCCGCTCCCTGACGATGTCATGAAGATGATCGACTACATCGATAACCCGGCTCGTCTGTCCGATCTCGTAGCGCTGTATGTCAATTTGCCGACGGTTGACCTGCAGGAACTGCTGGAAACGACCGATCCGCTGGAACGCCTGAAAAAGGTCTATGTGCATCTGACCAACGAAGTACAGCGGATGCAGGTCAAGAACGAGGTGGCCGGTGAAGTCACCAAGCGGGTCGGCAAGAACCAGAAGGAATATATCCTGCGCGAACAGATGAAGCACATTCAGGAAGAGCTGGGTGATGAAGATCCCCGCTCGGCCGATATGAACGAGCTGCGCCGGAAAATCGAAGAGGCCGGACTTCCGGAAGATGTCAAAAACATCGCCGACAAAGAACTGAAGCGACTGGAACGTATCAACCAGGCCTCGCCGGAATACAACGTATCGCGCACTTATCTCGATTATCTGGCCGGAATGCCGTGGAACACAAGCACGACCGACAGTCTCGACATGGTACGGGCCGAGGAGATTCTCAACGAAGATCATTATAATTTGAAAAAGGTCAAAGAGCGCATCCTGGAATTTCTGGCGGTACGCTCACTTAAAGAAAACATGAAGGGGCCGGTGCTCTGTTTTGTCGGCCCGCCGGGAGTCGGCAAAACCTCGCTGGGCAAGTCAATCGCCCGCTCGATGGGACGAAAATTCGTGCGCATTTCTCTGGGGGGTGTCCGGGATGAAGCCGAAATCAGAGGGCACCGCCGCACCTATATCGGTGCCCTCCCGGGGCGCATTATCAAGGAGCTCTACCGCTGCGGCGTCAATAACCCTATCTTTATGCTGGATGAGATCGACAAGCTGGGCAATGACTTCCGAGGCGATCCGGCCAGCGCCCTTCTGGAGGTGCTTGATCCGGAGCAGAATTTTTCCTTTAACGATCACTATCTGGACGTCGCTTTTGACCTGTCAAAAGTGATGTTCATCACCACCGCCAACCAGCTTGACCCGATCCCCGGCCCGCTCAAGGATCGCATGGAGGTCATCCGCCTCGCCGGCTACAGCAGTCAGGAGAAGTTGCATATAGCCAAAAACTTTATTATCCGGCGCGAGCTGGAGGAAAACGGCCTTGCTGACCGGGGGCTTTCCTTCGATGACGAAGCGCTGGAAAAAATTATCGGTGACTACACCCGCGAGGCTGGCGTGCGTGGTCTGCAGCGCACGGTCGCCTCGATCTGCCGCAAGGTGGCCAAGGAGATCACCCAGAACAAGACCACCCGAAGCCGCATTACCCCCGAGATTGTGACGGAACTCCTCGGGCCGAAAAAATACCATAACGAGGTGGCGGCCGAAAATGACCGCATCGGCGTGGTGACCGGACTTGCCTGGACGGAGACCGGAGGAGATATTCTCTTTATCGAAGTCACCTCCATGCCGGGCAAACCGGAGCTGATCCTGACCGGGTCACTGGGTGATGTGATGAAGGAGTCCGCCCGGGCGGCACTCTCCTACATAGAGGCGCATGCCGAAGAATTCGGCATCAAGCCGGAAGCGTTTGAAAATCGCATCATTCACATTCACGTCCCTTCCGGGGCCATCCCCAAAGACGGACCTTCAGCGGGAGTCACCATGGTCACGGCGCTGGTTTCGCTCCTGACCGGAAAACCGGCGCGCCGCAATGTCGCCATGACGGGAGAAATCACACTGACCGGACGGGTGCTCGCAATCGGCGGCTTGAAGGAAAAGGTACTGGCAGCTCATCGGGCAGGTGTCAGCACTGTCGTAGCGCCAGAGCGCAACCGCGACGACCTGGAAGACATCCCGGAAAACGTCCGGGCCGATCTGCAGTTCATCTTCGTCAGTGAAGCGGCTGAAGCGTTGGCTGCGGCACTCTAGGTGAATATGAATTTTGCCGCCTTCGACAAGGTCCTTCTGATTTTTTTTCACGAACTGCAAAATTACTTCACCCTGGCGGGACGTACATTTGTGCGGATTTTCCGGCGCCCTTTCTATTATCGTGAATTTGCCATCCAGTTCGATAAATTGGGGTTTTCGTCCCTGTTCATCTGTACCCTGACCGGCCTTTTCTCCGGCATGGTCATGGCGCTGCAGTCACTGATCCAGCTCAAGCCGTTTGCGGCGACCAGCTACGTCGGCGGGATGGTGGCGGTGACGATGATCAAGGAGCTTGGACCGGTGCTGGCTGCACTGATGGTAGCCGGACGCGTGGGATCGGCCATCACCGCCGAACTGGGCACTATGATGGTGACTGAGCAGGTTGATGCCATGCGGGTTGAAGGCACCGACATTATCAAGCGCCTGGTAGTACCGCGGTTCAAAGCCATGCTGCTGGCACTGCCGCTCCTGACGGTTGTAACTGACGTGGTCTCTGTTCTGGGTGGCTATATCATGTCGGCCGGCTACAACATTAACCCGATCATGTACATCAGCGGGCTGCCTCAGTTCATGTTGTTTCAGGATCTGATCGAGGGGGTGGTGAAACCGGCGGTGTTCGGTGCGATTATTGCCATAACCGGCTGTTACGTGGGCCTTAACACAAAGGGCGGAGCAGAGGGTGTCGGCGCGGCCGCCAAGAAGGCCGTGGTGCTTTCTTCGGTTCTGATCCTGGTCTCTGATTTCTTCCTGGCAAAGATTTTTCTCGTTTTCAGAGGATAATATGGCGTACTGGCTTTTTAAAACCGAACCGGGCTGTTTTTCCATCGACGATCTGAAAAAGCGACCTGCTATGACCGAACCGTGGGATGGCGTGCGCAACTTTCAAGCGCGCAATTTTCTGCGGGACCAGGTCGGAGTCGGCGACCGGGTGCTGTTCTATCACAGCAATATAGCGGAACCTGCCGTGGTTGGTCTGGCTGAGGTCGTACGGGCCGGATATCCTGATGCAACCGCCCTGGATCCGAACGCCGAGCACTTCGATCCCAAGGCGTCGGTCGACAACCCGATCTGGTACGTGGTTGATCTGCGCTACGTCGAACATCTGCAAAAGATAGTGACTCTGGAGCGGATCAAACAAAACCACCTACTGGCCGACATGCCCCTGGTCAAGCGGAGCCGCCTTTCGATTCAGCCGGTAACGGAGTACGAGTGGCGGATTATACTGACCATGGGAGGGATGGTGGAAGGGATGAAAGGGCAATGATTTCCAGCGACTCCATCCGCATGGAAAAATTATGTTATTCGATCGGCGGGCGCAAGATCCTGGCGGATTTCGACTTTCACCTGGAACGCGGCGTTAACCGCACAATTTTGGGGGTCAGCGGTGCAGGGAAGACCACCATCCTCAAGCTGCTGCTCGGCCTTCTCGATCCTGATTCCGGCTCGGTTTATATCGGTAATCTCCGCATCACCGGCTTGCCGGAATCGAGCTTCATGCAGCAGCGCAAGCGGATCGCGATTGTTTTTCAAGGTGGGGCGCTGTTTGATTCTATGACGGTCGGGGAGAATGTCGGCTATCGCCTGTTCGAGGAGGGGCGTCTTTCGCAGGGCGAGATAACGAGGGTTGTACTTGAAAAACTCAGTTTCGTGGGGGTGGAAACGGCCCTTAACCTGTATCCGTCTGAACTGTCTGGCGGCATGAAGAAGCGGGTTGCCATCGCTCGCGCTCTGGCGGCGGACCCCGATTACATCTTCTTTGACGAACCGACCACCGGGCTTGATCCGATCGGAGTCTACAATATCTGCAACCTGATACAGCGGCTGCAGGCAGAGGGGAAGACGACCCTGATGGTCACTCACGATCTCACGACCGCATTTGCGACCTCACAGCGATTCACCTTCCTGTATAAGGCGCATATGCTGTTTGAGGGGAGTGAAGAGGAGATGAAAACCAGCAGCATCCCCGAGGTTCGCGAGTTTCTGGAACCGACGGACAGGTCGCTGTTTATATGACATTCGCATCACCATGTGAAATTGACAGGAACGGGTGGGACAGATATGAAACGAAGTAATCAGATCGGCTGGGCTCAGGTGCGGGGAGGTATTTTCATCTTTCTGGCGCTGATCTTTTTTGCCGGCGGGGTCCTGCTGATGGGACAAAAAACCAAGATGTTTGTCACCAAGGGGGCCATGAGGGTCGTCATGAGTGATGTTGTCGGCTTGAAAGTCGGCGCTCCGGTCTGGCTGGCAGGGGTGGACGTCGGCCTTGTCACCGACATCCTGTTTGCAGATCCGAAGGGCAGTAATGAGGTCAGTATCGATATCGAAGTCGATACCGAAGCGATGAAGAAAATCGGCGCCGATTCGAAAGTAACGATCAAAACCCGCGGGCTGATGGGTGAGAAATATGTCGACATACTCCCTTCAAAACAGTACTCCGATACCCCCCCTGCCCTACTGCAGGGGACATCGGCTGCCAAACTGGATGATGTCATTCAGAAGGCTGGCACCGCCTTTGACAAGGTTAACGAGATCATCGACAACATTGACAAGGGGAAAGGGACACTCGGGAAGCTTAACAAGGACGAAACGCTCTACAGCAATGTTGCCCGCCTCGCCGTTGAAATGAAAGATCTGGTAGTCACGATAAACCGTGGCGACGGAACTCTCGGCAAACTCAACCGCGATCCGGAGCCGTACAACAAGCTGATCAGCATTCTTAACCGTGCCGACCGTACACTGCAGGACATTCAGGCTTCTGACGGGACGCTTAACAAATTGATCTACGACAAGACGCTCTACACGAAGCTGACATCACTTGCCGACAAGAGTATCCTGGCAGCCGATGATGTCCGTGATCTGAAGAAACAAATCATGTCAAAAGAGGGCACGGTCGGACTGCTCCTTAACAATCGGGAGTTTTATGACAAGGGCATTTCTCTCCTTAACAGGGCAGAATCATCGGTCAAGGCGATCGAAGAGGTAACCGCAAAAGTCAAAGGGGGAGACGGGACTGCCGGCAGACTGGTGAACGACATAGCGCTCTATGACAAAATGAACAAGATGGTCGACGATCTGGATGATCTGGTAAAAGATTTCAAGGAAGATCCGCGGAAATATATCAAGTTTTCGGTGTTTTAGTACGATAGAAGTTATCCTGTTTATCAGGGTTAAAGGGAGTACAGGATATGAAGCGAATAGTGGTCATAGTTACCCTGTTGGCACTGAGTGCCGCTAACATACACGCAGCAACGCTCGAAGAGAAGGTCGTCGAACACTCGATGAAAAACGGCATGAAACTGCTGATGGTGGAGCGGCATACCTCACCGACAGTTTCTGCCTGGATCCGTTTCAGAGTCGGAAGCGTCGATGAACGCAGCGATGAGCGCGGTATTGCCCACCTGCTTGAACATATGCTCTTCAAGGGGACAACCACGCTCGGTACAACAGATTACGCCGCCGAAAAGCCGATCCTTGATAAGATCGAGGTTGTCGCCCGGGCGTTGACGGCCGAGAAAGCGCGGCGTGACAACGCGGACAAGGGAAAGGTAGCTGAGTTGGAGAAACAGCTGGCCGCCCTGGAAGCCGATGCGTCAAAATATGTCATAAAGGATGAATTTTTCGAACTGTATTCAAAGAACGGCGGCACCGGCTACAACGCCTTTACCAGCCGGGACGGCACGACCTATCTGATCAGCCTCCCCTCCAACAAACTGGAACTGTGGGCCGCCATCGAATCTGACCGCCTGCAGAATGCGGTGCTGCGGGAATTCTACACCGAACGCTCGGTTGTGATGGAGGAGCGCCGCAGATCGTATGACGCGGACCCTGAGAGCAAACTGTGGGAAATATTTGTGGCTTCCAGCTTCCTGGCCCACTCCTACGGTCAGCCGACGATCGGCTGGATGTCCGACATTGAGAATCTGACCCGCAGCAAGGCAGAACAGTTTTTTCATAGTTACTATGCGCCCAATAATGCCATCGTAGCTGTTGTGGGAGATATTGATACCGGGAAGACGATCGCCATGGTCGAGCGCTATTTCGGCGCGATCAAGCCGGGAAAAGAGATCCCGCCGGTAACCGCCCAAGAACCGAAACAGTCAGGGGAACGGCGCATCGAACTGGTGGCGGAGGCCGAACCGACGGTGATAATGGGTTTTCACAAGCCGGCCATCGGCACCCCGGATGACTACGTGTTCGACGTGATAAACATGATTCTGGGGAGTGGCCGGACCTCCCGCTTTTACAAAAAACTGGTTATTGAAAAGCAGATCACCTCAGATATCGGCGCGTTTGATGCTCCAGGGCACCGCTATCCGAACCTGTTCGTCGTCAGCGCCAATCCGCGTGCTCCGCATACGGTTAAAGAGGTCGAAGAGGCCATTCAGGCCGAG
Organism: Geobacter sp.; assembly: GCA_009886055.1. Classification (GTDB taxonomy): domain Bacteria; phylum Desulfobacterota; class Desulfuromonadia; order Geobacterales; family Pseudopelobacteraceae; genus JACRCG01. The sequence continues at coordinate 26,768 of VFJM01000382.1, forward strand.
ATGGATCTGCTGAAAACAACGCCGGTCGCCGAACGTGACCTGCTGCGTATCCTCAACAAGATAGAGTATGAGGAGGCTCGCCGGATGGGAACGAATGGTGGCCTGGCACGCAATCTGACCGAGTATGAGGCGACGACCGGCAGCTGGCGCTATATGACCGAACATCGCGGTAAAATTGCCACGGTCACGCCGGCTGACATCATGCGAGTGGCCGCCACCTACTTCACCCGCGAGAACCGCACCGTCGGATTTATCACAAAAAAAGGGGGAGACAAATGAAACAGTTTCTACTTTCCATCTGCTTCCTCGTCATCTCGATCGCACCGGCCAATGCTGCGGATCACCACCTGTCAAATCCCCGGACCATGAAGTTCCCCGAATTGAACTTTCAGATTCCCACAGCCGAACGGGTTGTTCTGGAGTGCGGGACGCCGGTCTATCTGCTGCGCGACACCGAACTGCCGATTATCAACATGACCGCTATGGTACGGGTCGGATCGGTCTATGAACCGGCCTCACAATCGGGGCTTTCCGGCATGGTCGCGAGTGTTATGCGCAGCGGCGGAGGCGGAGGCTTGGCTCCGGAAAAGATGGATGACGAGCTCGAATTCATGGCTTCCTCGGTTGAAAGCGGCATCGGGATCGATATGGGGACGGTCTCGCTGACGGCACTCAAAAAGAATTTCACCCCTACGCTGCAGATTTTCAGCGATGTCCTGCTGCGCCCCGATTTCAGTGAAAAGCGGGTTGAAATTGCCCGCAGGCAAACGATTGAAAGTTTACGGCGCCAGAATGACGATCCCAAGGAGATTGCCGGGCGCGAGGTCAATCGGGCCATCTATGCCGGGCACCCGTTGGGCGAAATCACGACCTTCGAGTCGATCAGCGCCATCACCCGCCGGGATCTGGTTGATTTCCACCGCCGCTTTTATCGGCTTGACAACATGATCCTTGCGGTTTCAGGAGATTTTGATCGAACTGTTCTGCTCAAAGAGCTGAATGCAGCCTTTAAGACCGACAGCAAACGGGGTGCTCTGATGTTACCGGAGGTACCCCAGCCGAAACAGCTGTTTCAGGGGGAGGTGCTCTACGGCAAAAAAGAGGTTAATCAGACCGTCATCCGCATGGGGCATCTGGGCTTGACCAAGGACAGTCCTGATATCTACGCCGTGCGCCTTCTGGACTACATTCTGGGGGGGAGCTTCACGTCACGGTTGACGATGGAGATTCGCACCAATCAGGGGCTGGCCTACAACGTCGGCAGCCACTTCGATATCGGCCGCCGCTTTACCGGCAGTTTTATTGCCGAGACTGAAACCAAGGCGGAATCATCCGTCAAAGCTATCAACCTGATGAAAAAGATAATCACCGACCTGACGAAAGAGCCGGTCAGCGACGGGGAACTGAATGCCGCCCGGGAATACATGATCAACTCGTTCATGTTCGGCTTCACAAGTCCTGCTTCGATTGTAACCCAGCGGGCCCGCCTCGAATATTACGGGTACCCTGACGGTTACCTTGAACGGTATCGTGACAATATTGCCAAAGTAACAAAAACGGATATACTGACTGCCGCTCGGAAATACCTGCACCCGGACGCATTCAAACTGGTTGTTGTCGGTGATGAGGCAAAGTTCGACCAGAAGCTCGCAACGCTGGGGGTCGTGCGGGAGATTGACCTGAAGCTGAATATTCCAAAGTGAGGAGAATTTTGAGGTGAATCTGGGGCGGGGTAGCTACGCCAATCTCCCTGCGATAACGTCCGCTATCTTGATGCCATCGACGGCGGAACTCATGATGCCGCCGGCATAACCGGCTCCTTCACCGGCAGGATACAGACCTTTGACGCCAACGGACTCAAAACTGCTGTCGCGCAGGACCCGTACGGGTGATGAGGTGCGGGACTCGATGCCGATCAAGGTTGCCTCTGCGGTTACGAACCCCTTCAGCTTGCGGCCGAAATCGACAATCCCGTCCCGCAGCGTGTCGATGATAAATGATGGCAGCACAGAATCCAGTTCCGTCTCGCAGATTCCGGGACGGTAACTCGTTCTGGCCGGTCCCTTCCCCGGAAGCCGCAAAAAATCGAGCAGGTTCTGGGCAGGTGCCCGGTACCCTCCTCCGCCCAGTTCAAATGCCCGCTGCTCCCACTTGCGTTGCAGCCGCACCCCTGCCAGTGGGCCCGCCCCGTCAAAATCATCCTCCCGGACGTTGACAACCAGAGCGCTGTTAGCATAGGGTGAGTTGCGCAGTTGGCCGCTCATGCCGTTGGTAACGACTCCCCCCGCTTCGGAGGCCCCTCCGACCACTACCCCGCCCGGACACATGCAGAATGAATACGCGCTGCGCCCGCTGGAACTGTTGTTCCAGGTGACCGCATAGTCTGCTGCCGGCAGGTTTGGCTGTTTCCCGCTGCCGTACTGGATCCGGTTTATCAGATCCTGCGGGTGTTCGACCCTGAGCCCCATTGCGAACGGTTTCCGTTGCAACGGCACGTTCAGCCGCTCCAGCAGTTCAAACGTGTCCCGTGCGCTATGTCCGCTGGCCAGAATCAGATGGTCGCACGGAATTTCCTCCGCATTATTCAGAGTCACTGCTGCAACCTGGCCACCCGTGATTCCCAGACCGGTCATACGACATCCGAAACGGATGGAAAAGCCCTTACCAAGGAGCTCCCGACGGATCGCGCTGATTACCGTCCTCAAACGATCGGTACCAATGTGCGGTTTGGCAAGGTAGCGCACCTCCGCCTGGGCTCCGAAGGCCGCCAACTTTTCCAGCACCCACGACGCCAGCGGATCTTTGGAGCGGCAGGTCAGCTTACCATCCGAAAAAGTTCCGGCCCCACCCTCGCCGAACTGGACGTTGGATTCAGGATCAAGAATGCCGTCTTTCCAGAAGCGCTGCACGGACAGCGCCCGTTGCTCTACCGGTTCACCGCGCTCGATGATCGTTGCGGTCAGTCCGTACTCTGCCAGACGCAGGGCGGCAAATAGGCCGGCCGGACCGCTGCCGACGATGACGATGCGTTTGGATGACTGAATCTGTGCCGGTGCCGTACCCGTTTGATCGTCCAGCCACTCCAGCGCCGGGTCAACCCCCAGGCGTTTCCGGATCGCTTCATCGCCGGAAAAGGAGAGCGTGTAGACCAGTTTGATCTGCGGCTTTTTGCGGGCATCTATCCCCTTGCGGATGATGCGGACATTTCCCAGAGACGCCTGCGGCACGGATAGTTTCGCCGCCAGTACTGCCGGCAGGGTATCTTCATGATCATGAGGGGTAAGGGAAAGGTTACGATAGATATAAGGCATGGCGTCAGCTCTGCAGGTACTTTTCGCGCTCCAGAATCTGCTCTACGATGATCACGATATCAACCGGGCGTGTGGTCTTGGGGATATGGAACCTCGCGCCCATTTCAGGGACGTCGTGCTCATGGGGTGTTTCCTGAAACATGGACGTCAACAACATGATCACGGGAGGGGTGTCGCCAGCCAGTCGGCTGATCTCCATGCAGGTGCTGACCCCGCCCATGCGCGGCATTACCAGATCGGAAATGACGACGTCGGGTACCGTTTCAAGATAGACCTTCACACCTTCAATACCGTCATTGGCGGTGGATACAGAAAATCCGTATTCACTGAAAATGTCAGCCAGCACCTTCAGGAAAAACGGGTCATCATCGATGATAAGAACTTTTCTGAGTGATCGGGTCATGACGGCACTATCAGTGCGTTAAAAATTGATTCTGCGTTTTTAGTCCGATAGAAATAATTACTGCGTTACTTTTTGCAGAAATTACTTCGTGAACATGCTTATCACGGCTTTTGGGACTGGCAGAAAACATTTCGTTAATGCACCTATCCTGTTTATCAGGGCCTGGAAGGATTATTGACAGCGGCTGCATACTACACCACCTCAACCGAAAAAAGAAAGGAAGAATGTTTATTGGCAGGCCGGAAACTCCAGGCGGAATGTGGTCCCTTCCGGTGACGAATATTCAACCTCCATGCTCCCTTCGTACATCCGGGTTATCCTCTGTGCAACCGGAAGTCCCATTCCGGTGCCGCGACTCTTTGTACTGAAAAAAGGCTCAAATATGTTGGAGAGGACATCCTCCGCAATTCCGGTGCCGCTGTCACTCACCCTGACAACCACCCGGCCGTCCTTTTCAAAAACCTCAATTGCGAGGCGGCCACCGCGGCTCATTGCATCCATCGCGTTCAGAAAGAGATTGGTAAAGATCTGCCCCAACTCTGTCGGGTCAGCGGTAATGGGCGGTGGTATACAATGATACAGCCGATCAACCTGGATTTTTCTGGATTCAATCTGGGGCGAAAAGGCTTCAATTGCGTTGTCGATCACCTGATCGATCTGCACGTTGGACGAGATGACGCGGTTTCTCCGGGATGAATCCAACAATTTTCGGATAATTGAATCTATGCGATCAACTTCTTTCAGAATTTTCGCCTGGTGTTCAAGTTGATCCGGTTCAGTCGTTGTCTGGCGCATTAGTTGAACAAACAGGGAAATTGAGTTAAGCGGGTTGCGGATCTCGTGAGCCATGCCTGCCGAAAGATAGCCCATCGCCGCGAGTTTTTCTGACTGGATAATCTCCCCCTGAACATTCTGAAGCGCCTCTGATTTTTCGCGTACCCGTTTCTGGAGCTCCAGATTCCACTGTTCAATTTCAAAAAGTAACTGCTCCTGCTGTTTTTGCAACTCGCGGTTGTGAAGTTCGATTTCACGGATTCTCAACACGTTTTTAAGCCGCTCGACCAGATTATTATTATTAAACGGCTTGAGAATATACTCTGAAGCACCGCTTTTCATCAATTCAACGGCGACCTCTTCGTTCCCCTTGCCGGTTAACATCACGACGTATGTGTCGGGAAAACGGGTCTTGATCTGCTGTAGAGCAGACAGACCGTCCATCTCCGGCATCATATAATCGAGAAGAACCAGCTCCGGAGAATGGCGGGATATGAGTTCAAAACCTTCGTTTGCACGATCTGCAATATACGGCTGAAAACCGTTCTTTGAAAGTATCAGCGAGGTCAGTTCGAGGATGTTCCTGTCGTCATCGATAATGACAACAGAGATTTTTGAGTTGCGAGAACCCGATTCTGTCAGCATGGTAAGATAGCTCTTTTCATAGCTCTTGCCCGGTTCACCTCTGAACGGCAGGGAGCCTGACAGTCAGAACAGGGCAACTGGCAGAGCGCACAACCCGTTCTGCCGTGCTGCCGAAGAGAATACGGTCAAGGCCGGTTCTGCCATGAGTTCCGAGTACGATCAGCGACGCATCGATTTTTGCCGCCGCCGCCGTAATTTCGTCGCAAGGGATGCCGGTTACGATAGATGTTTTGTAATTTGAAAACGTCCCTAATTTTGAACTGCAGAATGTTTCCATCATCTTGACCGCACTTTCTTCGATCTCTTTCTCAAGCTGCTCAAAAGAGATGTGCGGCACATAGAAACCGCGTAAATCGACAGGCTCATTGATAACGTGAATAATCGTAAGTTCTGCATTGAACTGAGTCGCCAGTGTCAGGGCATAGTCAAAGGCACATTCGGAGTTTTCCGAAAAGTCGATGGCGGTAAGAATCTTTGTAAACGGTTTCATAAAAATCCTCCTGAAATTCTGTGGGCTGTTCAGATGGTTTTGAAAATCTTGTTGATGACTTTTTTGAGATCGTCATATTTGACCGGTTTATTAATGTATTCAAAAGCGCCCAGCGTCATGGCTTCGAGATACGACTCAACTTCGCCGTAGGCGGTGATCATGATAACATTACTGGCAGGATGGTGGCGGTTAAGCTCGCGTAGAAACATCAATCCGTTCATCTCCGGCATATTAAGATCGGTAATGATCAGCTCTACATTCTTGCTGCGCAGAAAATTGAGAGCCTCCACACCGTTCTTTGCTGAGGAGACATCATAGCCTTCATGGGTAAGAATCCTGGAAAGCGCGATCCGGGCATTTTCCTCATCATCCACAACCAGTATCCTTTTATATCCCTGTTCCACGGAGGTTCTCCTGCACGGTTCGAAGTACAGGAAGTCTAGCATGGAGCACCGGACTGTCAAGACCCTGTTTTTTTATTTGTGTCTGATAGGGGACATGCGTGGGTGGGAAAACGTCCTGAAATTACTGTTTGATGCCGTCTGCATCAAGCTCAACGTAAGCCGGCTTTCCAGGGGGGCCGAGCAATTTGTACGGTTTGCCGTTCAGTTCAACGTCGACTCCGCCGGCATTGCTCAATTCCAGTGTGACTTTTTTTTCTGCCTTCCACTCGATGATATCCCCGATGGCAAGCTCATACTGTTGTGGTCTGGCTCCGTCAACAGTCGAGGTTAGCGTGCCGTTCTGGGTAACCGTTATTTTCAGAATGAAGCCGCCGTTAGCATCTGCCGGCCGTTTCGTTACAGCCTTTTTTTCATTATCGGTCGGTTCTGCAGGACGTTTTTCAACCTTTGGGGGGATCTCCCTCTCTGCCTTCCTGACCCGTACGGAGCTTTGTACGATCTGGACTGCGGCATTTTGCCGGGGCTGGGCAGTGACCGCAGGCGGTTGCGGCTGACGGACAAGGGGTGCCGGAGGATGCTTGAAGAAGGTCGCGGTAATCAGGATCACTGCCAGCAAAAAAGCCGGAAACAACATTTTTTTGAGTGTTATAAGACGGCGCGGCTGACGACCTGGAGTGGTTGACGTGCGGGCAGGCTCCGGTTTCTCACCCTGAACGCCGAAAAGTTTGTCATACATCCGTGCGACATCGTCGGAGTTCAGACCGAGGTAGGTGGCGTAGATACGAAGAAAACCCTTGAGATAGGCCTGATTGGCAAATTCACGAATCCGGTCTTCTTCCAGTGCTTTCAGGTGGGATACACCGATTTTTGTGGTTTCCGAGGCTTCTTCAAGCGTAATCCCGTGAAATTCCCGACAACGGCGAAGAACAGCCCCCGGGGAGCTGCCAACTATTTCCGGCGAAGATGAACCCGGATCTGACACTCTGGCTCCTCTCACTTGATAAGATCCAGATACACGAGAGCTGCGCGACCCAGCTCGCTGTCGGGAATAAGCCGTACCGCCTCTTTGAATGAGGCGCGGGCGGCAGCAATCCTGTTCAGCTTGAGCTGTGCCTGCCCCAGATAATAGTAGGCCGCTCCATAATCACGATAGATATTAAGCGCCTTGGTATATTCGACGATCGCCTTGTCGCTCTTGTCCATGGCAAACCAGACCCGCCCCAGGGAAAGCCGCACGACGGGACTACGCGGATTCATGGCAGCTACTGCCTGCAGCTCTTCCAATGCTTTGGGGTAATCACCTTTTCCCAGATAGGCCAGTCCCAGATTGATGCACGCATTTTCATTGTTGTCGTAAAAAAGATCATCTTTTACAATTTTAAACTGCTGAATAGCACTGTCCCAGCGTTTCAGATCAAGGTAGGCGACCCCCAGATCATTGCGTGCAGCGGAAAAACTCGGCTTCAGCAGGATCGCTTTCAATAGCTTTGCTTCGGCAAGATCCGGGCGCTTTTTCCCGATAAAAGCCATGCCGAGATAATAGAGGACATCCGGATTCTCGGGATCAATCTTCTCGGCCTCGGTCAGTTCAAACAGAGCCGAAGAATAATTGCGCTCTCCAAGATAGGAAAGCCCCATTTGATAATGATAGGAAGCCGGATTTGGCTTGTCATCGTTCTGACCCCGACCGGATACGCACCCCGAAGCGGACAGAAACAGTATCATTACAACCATTGAGTAGAAACTTTTTTTCATGGTATACCAGTCATACAATCTGCATTGATAGGGGCGCAAACCTGCGCCCATGCTGCAACTGCCGACATGCCACCAGAGCGTATGCGTCACTCACCCTGCTTCAGAAAGAAATATCCCTGAAGCTTGTCAGCGCCTTGAAATTGCCGAAGCGGGCTTGTATCTCTTTATACTCAAGTCGCTTCATACGGTTAAGGCTGAAATCCTCTACGTTGAAAGAGGCCATAACGCTCCCGAAGACGATCGCCTGACGAAGCCCCTCCTCAGACAGATCTCCCGTATTTGCCAGATAGCCCATGAATCCACCGGCAAACGTGTCTCCCGCACCGGTCGGATCAAAAACCTCCTCCAGCGGATAGGCCGGGGCAGCAAAAACCGTCTCGGCGGTGAACATCAGAACACCGTACTCTCCCCGTTTGACGACCAGCCGCTTGCAGCCGAGGGCAATGATCTGTCGGGCGGCCTTGACCAGGTTGACTTCCCCGGTGAACTGCCGCGCTTCACCTTCGTTGATGATGACAATGTCAACCTTCTGAAGCACCTTCTTCAGAGCTTCCGGCTTTGAGGAGATCCAGAAGTTCATCGTGTCACATGCCACAAGCTTCGGTTTCCTGACCTGCTCCAGCACCTTCATCTGCAGATCGGGGTCAATATTGGCAAGAAAGAGGTATTCCGCATCGCGGTAGGATTCCGGCAGGTCAGGCTGGAAATCCATCAGTACGTTAAGCTGGGTGTCAAGCGTCTGGGCTTCGTTCAGGTCATACCCATAGCGACCGCTCCAGTGGAACGTCTTGCCCGGGATGCGCTGCAAACCGGTGGTATCGATGTTGCGCCCCTGCAGAAAAGTGACATGCTCTTCCGGGAAATCTTCTCCGACAACCGCAACCAGTGACACATCGGCAAAGAAGCTGGCCGAGGTAGAAAAATAGGTGGCCGACCCCCCCAGAACATTCTCTTCCCTCCCGAAGGGGGTTTCAACGGTGTCAAACGCCACTGTGCCGACAACAACAATACTCATTGGTTTCTCCTGCTGGAAAAATTAATAGTGCAAAGTAACACGCTGCTCAAAATGAGTCAAAAGGATTGTCGAAAGGTCTATAACACCGTGTCGGGGTGAAGCCGCGAGTTACTCCCCTGCAACCCCCATCGACCAGAGATAATTGACCTGCGCCACTCGGTAGTCGCGTTGAGCCCGCGCCATATTGCTCCTGGCCTGGAGCAGGTTCAGCTGGGCGTCATCAACCTCAAGCCTGATCTTGACGCCGAATTCATACCCCTTTTCCGCCATCTGGACCAGACGCGCGGCCTGCTTTACCGTACCGGAGAGCGCTTTGAGTATCTCGGCTGACTCGCGGTATGAAAATTCCGCCTGACGGACTTCGAGAATGATCGAATCCAGCAGCCTGGTCTCTTCGATCCTTTTTGTGCGCAGGTCGCTTCTGGCCTGAGCAACCTTGCCGCTCGTCCGCAGACCGTCAAAAAACGGGAACGTCATATAGAGGCCGATATTCCACGCCGCACCGTTAACATCCTGTGCCGGGCCTGGGTCATTCAGGCTTGTCCAGTGCCATCCGGCGCCCCCTTTCAGGTCAAGGCGCGGTTTGTTTTCCGCATTGGCGATCGTTACCAGTTCGTCATAGATGCCGATGCGCAGGCGCAGATCAGACAGCTCCGGGCGACGCGTACCGGCGATCCGCACTGCTTCGTCATAGCTCGCAGGCAGGGGGCGTTCGTCTGCCGGCGCTTCAAGTGATCCGGAGACATCGACCTCTTCGCTCCCCATGGCGAGCAGAAAGCGGAGCCGTTCGCGAGCCATCCGGACGCTGTTTTCAGAGCGGATTACTTCCGGCATCGTGTTTTCGGTCGCTACTTCCGCCGCCAGTACGTCATAATCTGTCGCAACTCCGGCACTGAACTTGCGCGATGCTTCTTCCAGATGCCGCTGTTTCTGTGACCGGTTTTCCTGTGCCAGCCGGGACAGCTCCCGCGCCAACTGAATGTCGTGATAGGCCGCCACGACATCACGGTAGGCTGCCTGGCGATACAGCCGCAACTGCTGGTCGGCGGTTTTCAGCCCAACCTCGGCGGCGCGGATGGCGGCATTCAGTTTACCCCAGGTATAAAGCGGCTGGGATACGGTCAGGTCAACCGTCCGGCTAAACTGGCGCTGAACGACAGTCCCATATATATACTGACTTTCGTCCTTTGAGAACAGAGCAGTGCCGTTGAGAGACAGTTGCGGCAGCGCGGCAGCACGCTCTTCAACATATTTCCCCTGGACATACTGTGCATATTCGCGCGCTTTTTCGATATCGCGGTTTTTCTCCATCGCAATCGAAATGGCCTGATCGAGAGTCAGCTCTTTTGTTTCGGCACTGCATATCATCGGAATGAGCACTACGAGAATCATACATGCATAATTCATTGCCGAATTCTCCTTTCAACCTATAATCAGCCTGTTATCCGCAACCATTCAAAAGGACACGAACAAAACATAAAATCAAAACAATCGATTCTTTTGGTTAAACCTGAACGTTTTTACCCGTTTTCTTTCGTGCCTTTTCTGCCGTTCGTGGATACATGTTTCAAATAACGACTCCACGCCGCCAGCCTCGCACCGAGTTAATCAGCCACACCTCTTCGGCTCGTTCGATATCATCGGGATACAGGAGTTGCTCGGTGATTTTCTCCTGTTCAAGCAGTTCTTCCCGCAGCACTCCCGGCAGCAGACCGCAGGCGAGCGGAGGGGTGACAAGTTGACCGCCCATTTTTACAACCAGGGTATGGTAACTCCCCTCGGTTAATTGGCCATGCTCATTGAGCAGCAGTACCTCGTCGCAATCGGGACACGCTGATCGGGCGATGTCGAGCAGCTCACGACGGGTGGTCTTGTGGTAACGCATGGTATCAGCAGAATCAACCTTGATGGTGCTGACGGCGACACGTAACGTGACACTGCTCTCCTGCAGTAATTCAGAAGATATCTCGATACTGCCATTCGCCGACAGAAGAAGGCGAACCTTGCAAAGCCCGGGCGTTTGTGCGGCATGAGAGGACAGCGAGCAGCGTATCTTTTCCCGGTCGCAGAAAAAACCAAAGTACCCCGCTGAAGCTGTCAGCCTGGCTACGTGTCTGTCCAGGAGCGTGTAGCAGCCGTTCTCCAGCCTCAACGATTCAACCAGCTGAAAATCATGGTCCTGCCGATTGGTGAACGCCCCTTTGCTCAAACATTCGGCATATTCCGACGCCGCATCAGAATCCCAGGTGACGGCACTCCCGACCCCCATCGTCAGCTTGTTCTTGTGCGCATCGAATACCAGGGTGCGGATGGCGACTGAAAAAAGCGCCTCGCCACCAGGGGCAACGCATCCGATCGCCCCGCAGTAGACGCCACGCGGTGCGTTTTCTAGTTCGGTGATTATTTCCATGCTGCGCCGTTTGGGGGCGCCGGTCACCGAACCACAGGGAAACAGGGCCTTAAAGATGTCCGTCAGGCCGGTATTCGCAGGGAGTTGTGCCGAAACGGTGGAGGTCATCTGGTGTACGGTCGGATATGTTTCAACCTCGAATAGTGCATCTACCGTTACGGTACCGGTCTCAGCCACAATGCCGAGATCGTTGCGCAGCAGGTCTACGATCATCAGGTTCTCGGCCTTCTCCTTGGGGCTGTTCCGCAACTGTTCAACTGCGGCAAGATCTTCGCCCGCCGAGCACCCGCGACGTGCGGTCCCCTTCATCGGACGGGTGGTAATTTTGCCGTCTTTCAATGAGAAGAACAGCTCCGGCGAAGCCGAGAGAATGGCGAAACGGCCAAGGTCAAGATACGAGCAGAACTGAGCCCGCTGCGCGGTGCCGATCCGCGAGTACAAATCACGCAGGTTTCCCTTGAAAGTCCCCTGCAGCGGAAATGTGTAATTGACCTGATAACAATCACCGGCGGCAATATACTCGCGGATTCCCTCCACGCCACCGCTGTACTCTTCAAGACTTTTCAGCGGTTCAAGCAGGGTATCTGCAGAAGGGAGATGAAGCTCTGCACCTCCATCGACGTTGTATCGTTCTCGGAAGAGAGCAAACCAGGCAAGCGGGAGCCCTTCTACCGGCGGAGCGGATGGAAGATCCGGATTGAGTGCGGACGCTGCTTCGTAGGCGACAAAGCCGGCCGCGTACAGGCCGTTCGCTGCCGCCTGTTCTACCTGGCTCAGAACTTCGAGCACCTGACTGATGTGAGTTGCTGCAACGGTTTTAACATAGCCGCCGAAGCGCCATGAAGAGGCGAAACGGCCACCGCCGAATGAATCGAAGAGTATTGTTGGGATTTCAGGCATTATGCCCTTTCCATCTCCGCTTAAGCCAGCTCCCCAGATCATCCATCAGTGTGTACATCACCGGAACCACCAGCAGTGTCAGCAGGGTCGAAGTCAGGAGCCCGCCAACCACGGCGCGGGCCATCGGGGCGCGCCCTTCGGCTCCGGCGCCGATTGCCAGAAAGAGCGGCA
>VFJM01000253.1 GCA_009886055.1 Geobacter sp.
AGCTGTAAGCAGTTACCGTTTCAATAGATCAACCGACCAGCCCCCGCAATAGTGCAAGATTGACCGCATCCATCTCGTCGTTGTCTCCCTTCGGGGTTTCCAGAATCTTCGGCACCGTGGCAAAACGGGGGTCGTTCAGGATGAAGCGGAACGGATTCAGTCCCAGCGCCCCCTGACCGATATGTTCGTGCCGGTCAACCCGTGATCCGAGCCCCTTCTTGGAGTCGTTGAGGTGAAAACAGTGCAGCCGGTCAAGGCCGATGATCCGGTCGAACTGCGCCATGGTGTCGCGATACCCTTCCTCGGTGGCGGTATCGTAACCGGCGGCGAAGGTATGGCAGGTGTCGAAGCAGACCCCGAACTTCTCCGGGAAACGCGAGCCGTCGATGATCGCACCCAACTCTTCAAACGTCCTTCCCAGATTGCTCCCCTGACCCGCCGTGGTCTCAATCAGCACCCTCCCTTCAAATTGGGGAACCTGGCTGAAAAGCAGGTCAAATGCCTCGATCACCCGCTTCAATCCGGTCTGGGGAGAGTCTGTCAGGTGTGAGCCGGGATGCATGACGACCTTGTTGATACCGAGGCGGGCACAGGTTTCCAGCTCATCGCGGAAGGCCGCCACGCTTTTATCACGCGTTTCACCCGGCGGCGATGCCAGGTTGATCAGATAAATGTCGTGGGAGACCACCTCAAGCAGGCCGGAGGCGGCAAATTTGCTGCGGAACAGGGCCACATCGGCATCACTGACCGGCTTCCCTTTCCACTGGTTGGAGTTGCGGGTAAAAATCTGCAGTACATTGCATCCGGCAGCGACGGCCCGGTCAATGGCAAGGTGCAGGGCGCCCGATATGGACATATGGGCGCCGAGATAATCGTTCATGGTGACCTCGTTTCAAATTAAATCGATGTAGCTGCCAAAGAAGTGAACGTCCACCTCTTCACCGGCCGCCATGAACCCGCGCCCGGGGGGAATGACGGCAATGGCCGCGGAATTGACCATGGTCTTTAACAGTCCGGTCTGCTGCTTGCCGGATGTTACCGCGTAAAAACGCCCCTCTTCCCGTTCCAGGCGGATACGGAGCAGGGCGGTGCGGTCGTTTTCCTTGTTTCTGACGTCTTCGCGCAGAATGGCCCGAAAGGTCGGTCGCAACACCTGACGCTGCCCCATCATGCGCAACAGCGCCGGACGCACGAACACCTCAAATGTTATCAGGCTGGAAACCGGGTTGCCGGGGAGCGAGAATACCGGTTTACCATCTTTGACCCCGAAGGCGGTCGGCTTACCCGGTTTGATGCCGACCTTCCAGAACACCTGCTTGACCCCCAGTTCTTCCAGCACAACACGCACCAGATCGCGATCTCCGGCTGAGACGCCGGCCGAGGTCACCAGCATGTCGGCCTTGAGCCCCTCCTGTAACTTTTCGCGGTGGCTTTCCAGATTATCCCGGGCGATACCGATGATGCGCGGTATGCCCCCCGCTTCACACACCGCCGCCGCCAGCGCCAGGGTATTGCTGTTGATAATCTCCCCTGCGCCGGGGGTACGGCCGATTTCGACCAGTTCGTCTCCGGTCGAGAGCACAGCTACCACCGGACGCAGAAATACCGGCACTCTGGCCCGGCCAAGGGAAGCCAGCATACTCACCTCAGGCGGGCGGATGATCGTTCCGGCGGTGATGACGGTCTGACCGGAGCGCACGTCTTCGCCGCGATAGCGGATATGCTGCCGGTCACTGACGGGGGCCTGAATGGCCACCTGTTCGCCGGAGGTCTCTTCAGTCTCTTCGATCGGTACAACCGCATCGGCGCCGGTCGGGATCGGCGCACCGGTCATGATCTTGACCGCACAGCCCGCTTTGACTTCAATCCCGTCTGCACGGGCGCCGGCCGGGATGTAGCCGGTCACTTTCAGCTTGCAGGGTATGTCGCTGCAGTCAGCTATGCGGAGTGCGTAGCCATCCATCGCCGAGTTGTCCCAGAGCGGCATGTCCCAGGGGGCAACGATATCTTCAACCAGTACCCGGCCGATGGCATCGACCAGATCGGCCTGCTCGATGCCCGCAGGGGAAATATTTTCCAGAATGGTCTGCCGGGCTTGTTCGTATGAAAGCATGAAGTAACTCCCTTCGCTGATAATCGGTACACAATAGCGGGAAGCGCTCAATAACACAATACCGATTGCCAATGTCACGTCGATCGGTATAATGCGGCCACCAACACGACGGGACAGCCCGTGTAATCAAAATCTTCGCTGGAGCCACCTCAGGATGCCTGATACCGCACAACTCAAGCGATTCCCGCTCTTCGACAGCCATTTTCACATCATCGACCGCCGCTTTCCGCTGACCCCCAACAACGGCTATCTACCGGATGATCTGACCTGCAGCGATTACCGGTCACAGCTTTCAGGTTACGATCTGCAGGGGGGCGCCATCGTCTCCGGCTCGTTCCAGGCTTATGACCAGAGTTACCTGCTTGATGCCCTCGGCACCCTCGGACCCGGCTTTGTCGGTGTCACCCAGCTCCCGGCGGCGACCACCGATGATGAGATTCTGGAGCTGGACAGGCGAGGGGTGCGGGCGGTGCGCTTCAATCTCAAACGGGGCGGTTCGGAGGACGTGCGCCATCTTGATGCCATGGCGCGGCGGGTTTATGATCTGGTCGGCTGGCATGTGGAGCTGTATGTCGATTCAAAGGATTTGACTGATTTATTTGATACGCTGGTTGCTCTTCCGTC
>VFJM01000205.1 GCA_009886055.1 Geobacter sp.
ATCGAGCAGACATCGCTCCCCATCCGTCTGGCAACCAGAGTGACGATGTTGTCAAGGGTGTCCTGCAGGTCATGAGAATGCAGGATGATCGAACTGATGTCTTCCAGTGTGCGCAGACCGAGTGATTCCCGTCGTTCGTTCATAATGGTTCCTTGAGGAAAATATGTCGGCGGAAAATATAGCCGTATTAGTTAATAAACTCAAGGGATTCTGAAATATTCAGGAGCCAGGGTTGATTAAAAACATATACCTATTTGTTTTATTTTAGGGGCACCCCTGACTGATAACGATAAATAGTTAAAGCCTGGTACGGAAGAACGCCTCTTGCACACGGCCAGCCTAAGGTGTGCGGGAATTTTTCAGCATAGTTTCACGCTCGGCCAGCAGGCGTCCAGACTGTTCTTTTTCACCTCTTTTTTCATGGATCCGGGACATTTTCAACAGATCGTCAGCTGCCCCTGACCGATCGCCGCCGGTGCTGCTGACTGCAAAAGCCCGCCGGTAAAAGGCCAGTGCCAGGTCAGGATCATTTTGTGACAGGGACAGGACGGCAAGAGCGCGGAGATCGGCGGCAATCTTCCTGCTCTTGCCAAGTGCTTTGTCAATATCAAGAGCCCGGTTGTAGGATTCTGCTGCTTCTGCGCGGTGTTTACCGGCAGCCTGGACGTCACCCAGGGTACGGAGAGAATTTGCTTCCTCACCGCGCACCCCATTTTCACTGTTGAGAAGCAGGGCGGCCCGCGCCTTTAGCTCTGCCTCAGCCAGATTTCCTCTCAGGTAGAGTATGCGGGCCAGAAGATTTATCATCATGCCGCGTTTGGAGCCATTCTCGGCACCTACGGCATTGGATGCCCACTCGGAGGCCTTGCCGAGTTCTCCCGACAAGAGCTTCACCTGCGCCATCTCAAAGGCGACCTCGGGGTAAAGCGGGGACTGGGGAGTAACGCGGGTAATCGCCCTGCTGATCATAGCCAGCGCGGCTTTGGCATCACCGTTATGACGATGAACCCTTGAACTGTTTACCAGGGCGACGATAATACCTTCGCTGTTTTCGATGGAGCTGCTAATCCTGAGAGCCTCGGAAAACTCCTCCAGCGCCTGCCGGCTTTCTCCCTTGGCTTCGGCTTTGATGCCACGCTGATTATGGCTGATCGCCTCCATCTGGCTGGCAGACAGTGTGTTCGGTGCTTTCCCGGCGCAGCCGGCCGTGGAGAGCAACAACAGCGAAGCCAAAAAGAGGCACCCTCTCCCCCCCCCTTTCCTGCAGGCATCATTCATGGCTGTCACCGGGGACAAACTCTCTCTCACTCGGCACAGGCAGATGGCTCTTCAGCGGCCAGATGCTTTTTAATGAATCCATAACCGTATCCGCCCCCTGAAGCGTATTTTCGGCGCTGTTCAACAGAACGGGAATCCTGGGCATCGCCTTGTCCGTAATCTTTTCCATATTTTGGCTGGCCTTATCCAGATGATCCATGGTAGTGACGGCTTTTTCCAGGAGTTGCGGGAGCTTTTGCTCAACCGTTACCATGGATCTGTCAACCTTTTCCAGAACAGGTCCAATGGCATCAATCCTGTCACGGGACGTTTTCAGCAGGGCTTCCGTTTCGGCGGACAGGTGGCCGACTTTCAGCGTGGAGTCCGTCAGCAACGCGTCCGCCTTCTCCCTGGTGCTGTACAGATCTCTGGTCAGTTCTCTGATGTTTTTCATTGACTGTTTGATATCACCTTTGGGGTCATTGACATAGCTGATGATGTCTTTGACTTCGATCAGTACCGGCTTAACCTTGTCGGCAAGGTCGTTGGCAACTTCTTCAAGCCCCCTGGTTTTCTCAAAGGTGATTAAAGCGCCGTCCTTCAAGACATCAGAGTCTCGTGAACCGGCAGAGACCTCGATGATGTTGTCTCCCACCAACCCTTCCTTGACAAGCTTGACTACGGAGTCTTTTTTTATCCATTTCTGGTATTTTCTGCCGATCCTGATCTCGATATCCACCATAGCTGATTCGTTGAGGGAGATGCTGTTGATCCTCCCGATGCGGAAACCTGAGAGCTTCACCGGCATGCCGCGGGAAAAGCCGGTTCCTTTTTCCACGGTGAACTTAAGCCGGTATTTCTTGGTATACAGATCCTGATCCGCTCCGATGAAAAAAATTACCGCGAGAAAACCGACAATGGCGATGGTGACAAAAAGCCCGATTTTCTTTTCAAGGTGCTTAAAACGCCGATCTTCTTCAACTATCATGAGATCTGCCCCTTTGTAAGATTGACAACCACCGCTTCAGGCAAAGAGAGTGCTACGTCCCGGTTGGATGTTATGAAGATGGACACCCTGTCCGGCTTTTCACGATGGAACTCCGTGGCGATTTTTAAGTAATTGTTTTTTTCCTCTTGATTCAGCCCCGAGACAGGAGATTCGTATAGTATCACATCGGGGGCTATGAGCATTGCCCTGGCAACGCCTATTATCTTTTTTTGGCTGATGGTCAGGTGGCCGGGAAGGGCCATGAGCGTGCCCGTATACCCGAGACGGTCAAGCACTGCCACACCACGTGTTTCGATGTCATCGTGATTCAGATGCTGATGGTAATAGAGCGGCAGTGTAAGGTTTTCCCAGGCTTTAAGGTTTGAAACCAGACCACCTGATCCATAGGCGACACCGATCCTGCGGCGTCTCTCATGGAGCTCCCGTTCGGAAAGGGTAGCTGTATCGGAGCCGAAAAGAAAGACCTTGCCGGAATGAGGCTTTTCCAGACCGATGAGGAGTTTGGTGAGCGAGACATTCACTTCGTCCTTGGGGGTCAGAAGAATAATCATCTCCCCCCCCGTCATACGAAAAGAGGTTGCACCGGATAGTTCAGCAAGGGATATGTTTTCAGCCCGTATCATGTCGGTCATGAGATAGCTCAGTTGCTCCTGAACGCCAACGAGGCGAAGGTTATGATGCCGTCAAGGATGAAGACAAGAAAGAGGCTTTGCATCACCCCCTTGGTGGCCGCCTGGGGGATCTGTGTGGCACTTTTACCCACCTCAAGGCCATGCCTGCAGCAGGCAGCAGTGAGAAACAGGCCAAAGAACAGGCTCTTGGCCGCTGACACCGATAAATCCATTACCGTAAGGCTTGAGAATATACCCTGCGAAAACTTTTCAAATGATACATGCCAGCCGATTGAAGCCACTAAAAAGCCGCCAATGATTGAAAATATTTCAAAATAGATGGTGAGAATAATCACAGCCGTCGTTACACCGAAAATCCTCGGCAGGATAAGGTACTGTTCCTTCGGGATGCCGAGTGATTCGATACTGTCGATTTCCCCGTTTATTTTCATAAAGCCGAGTTCGGTCGCAATCGCAGTACCGCTCCTGGCAATGACTATAATTGCGGTCAGGAGTGGGCCAAGCTCCCTGATCACAACCCAGACAAGGACCTTGCCGATGAGTGGCTCGTTACCGGCCCCCACAAGGCTGATTATCTGGGTTATAAGTACGGTGCCGATGGTGAGCGAGATGATGATGATGATTTTAAGCGATTCAAAGCCGGTAAAATAGACCTGTTTGAGAAAAACAAGGGAGATGGGGCGGCGGCCCGGATTGAGCGGATTTGGAAAACTCTTGAAGGCAACAATGATTATTTTTACAAGGCTTGCCAGGCTATCGACAAGACTCAGCACCCAATGCCCAAGCATGCTGATCATGGCCTTTCCTTGCTATCACAGATCATGCACATCGCCGACCCTCATCAGTTCCACCTCGGGAATGCCCGATTTCTGCACTGCACGGGAACTTTTTCGAAGAATTTGCGGTTTCGGGCTGCTTATCTGAATACAGGAGGTGGCAGTACCGGCTGCATTATAAACAGCCCAACGTTACCAGCGCCTTCCAGACCCCCACTAATCCGAGCAGGGCAACAACACCCCCCATGACGCGTTGGAACAGGCCACGTCCCATGGCAGATATCGTAGAAGCAACCTGTCCGTATGCGAGCAGCGCCGGCAGAGTACCGCAGCCGAAGGCCAGCATCATCCCCCCCCCCTTCAGGGCCGAACCGCTGGTGGCGGCAGAAATCAGGACTCCGTACACGAGTCCGCACGGCAAAAGCCCCATCAGAAGACCGGCCGGGATCGCAGCCAGTACGGAAGCGCCCGCTGTCAGCCGTGAGAGCTGCACCCTCAGAAAACCCCACCCGGAACCATCAAGTGCCGAAATTCCAAGCGCGCGCACCCCCAGGAGCGTAAAAATACCGATTGCCGCGACAAAAAGATTGGCAGCCAGAAACAGCCACCTGAAATGGGGTCTCAGCGCATCCACCATTCCTGCCTGGGCTGCCAGTCCGACCAGAAGTCCAAGGATGCTGTAGGTGCATATCCGCCCGGCATGGTACAGAAGGTTAAACAGAAAACGACCCGCCGCATCTGAATCGCGATGTGACAGAGCCAGTGCAGACACGATTCCGCCACACATGCCAAGGCAATGCCCACTGCCGGCAAGGCCGGCCGAGAATGCCAACCAGATTTCCAGCATCCCGTCAGGTTTCCAGCGCGCCGATCAGGCTTTTGATATCGGCGATTCCGTGTTCAGCCAGCCAGGCTTCCATATCTCCAGCGATCTTCTGGGCCGCACCCGGGTTGATAAAGCTGGCGGTGCCGACCTGGACAGCGGTGGCTCCGGCCAGCATGAATTCAAGCGCATCGACCGCGTTCATTATTCCACCGATGCCGATGATCGGCACCTTAACTGCCTTTGCCACCTGCCAGACCATGCGCAGTGCGATCGGCTTGATTGCCGGCCCGGAAAAACCGCCGGTGATATTGGCCAGCACCGGCCGACGTCTGTCCAGGTCGATGGCCATGCCGGTCAGGGTGTTTATCAGTGACAACGCATCAGCGCCCGCATCTTCACACGCCCGGGCCATGACCACCACATCGGTCACGTTGGGGGAGAGTTTGACAATCAGCGGTTTTTTTGTGGCAGCGCGGCAGGCCGCAACGACCGAGGCCGCACAGTCCGGATTGGTGCCGAAAACAATCCCCCCCTGTTTGACATTCGGGCAGGATATATTTACCTCCAGCGCGGCCACCTCGGGGATTTCATCCAGGCGGCGGGCCATTTCGGCGTATTCATCAACGGTGTTGCCGAAGAAGTTGGCGATAGCCGGGGTGTTGACCGAGCGCAGATACGGAACCTTCTTGGCGATGAAGGCATCGATGCCGACATTCTGCAGGCCGATGGCGTTCAGCATCCCCCCCGGCGTTTCGACGATACGCGGCGTAGGGTTGCCGGCCCGCGGTTTGAGTGAGAGCCCCTTGGTTACGAAGGCGCCGATCGACTCCATATCGACGTATTCGGCAAACTCCTCGCCATACCCGAAGGTGCCGGAGGCGGTCATTACCGGGTTACGGAGCTTCATTCCGGCCAGATTAACGGTCATGTCAGGTCTCATGTTCACTCCCCCCACTTCAGTTCGCCCGACTCAAAGACCGGTCCTTCGGTGCAGACACAGCGGAAGTCAGGAGTTTCCGGTGAGTGGGAATGCCCCGGGGCAACGCAGCCGAGACAGGCGCCGACGCCACACGCCATATACCCTTCCAGCGAAACCTGGCAGGGGATACGCCGCTCTGCCGCGATCCCGGCAACTGCGTTCAGCATGCCGTGCGGGCCGCAGGCGTAGATGGTCGCCCCTCCCTGCAGCCGGTCCAGCCTCTTGAGCAGCGCCTCGGTCACCAGACCGCATTCTCCGAGAGATCCATCTTCGGTGGCGGTATAACACTCGACACCGAGCCGCTCGAATTCGGTGATGCAAAGAATGTCATCCCTCGTGCGACCGCCGGCAAAAAGCCTCACCTTCGACCCCTTGACCAGCTCTTTCGCCAGCAGATAGAGCGGCGCCAGCCCTACCCCGCCGCCGACGATAAGCTTTTCTTCATCCGCCACCCCCAGATCGAATCCTTTGCCGAGCGGCCCCAGGACATCGAGCAGATCTGAGCCATGCAGCGTCGACAGCATGGCGGTCCCCTTCCCTACCACCCGGTACAGCATTTCGAGATACGGCTGCGGGACGGCACCGCTCTGGGCAGGGGTGTAGGTGCCGACATCGAAAATGCCGAACGGGCGGCGCAGCAGCGGGTCGATTGCGCCGTTAACCCGCACCATCACGAACTGGCCGGGACGTGCCGAGGCACATTCGGGCGGAGCGGTCATGCGCATCCGCCAATATCCGGGCGAGACCTCCACATTCGAAAGAATCATTGAGATAAACTGCATTACCAGGTTCTCCTTACAGATAAGTTAGCATGTATATACCTGCTATTGTTGCTATAGTCTACACCCTACCTGACTGCAACCCGTTCAATAACCCTCCTCCCTGAGGGAGAAGGCGGCCAAAGTCCGGATGAGGGGGCTATCTTCACAATCTCATCTCCATCAAGACCGCATCGTCAACGCCTTCATAGTATTTGCTGCGAATGCCGGTCCGGACAAAACCACACCGCTCGTAGAGGGTAATGGCAGAGATATTCAATGCACGCACTTCAAGCGCCAGCAGTTCAGCATCCTTTTCCCGCGCAACTGAAACTGCATGGTCCATCAGAGACCGCGCTATTCCCCTCCCCCGCTGTTCCGGAGCGACGGCAATATCCAGTATCTGCGCCGCCTCGTATAACGACATCAGGCAGACGTATCCGGCAACAATGCCGTTGTATTCGGCAACAAACGGGAACGAATGGGGCGCGGCAATTTCGTGCCCGAAATGTTCCCGGCGCCACGGTGCCGGAAACGATGCCTGTTCGATAATAAGGACAGCGTCGAGATCAGTCTCGCTCATCGGCCGTATGAATGGATTGTGCCTGAGATTCATAGAACGGCATAATAAGCAAACCGGATCGTCCTGTAAACGCTTAATGCTGACTTCGAATATTGACAGCATACATATTATCTGCATAATGATAATATCTTTGCATACGAAAGGTACTCTACCATGTACGATATTGAAAACAGCATCGGATTCCTGCTGTCGAAGGCCTACCAGCATGCCTGGGCCATCCTGAAGGAAGAGATTGAAGCGTATGACCTCACCCCGCCGCAGTTTGCCCTCCTCTGTTTTCTTTGGCAGCAGGACGGCCTGACGCAGGCCGAACTGTCTGAAAAGGGGCAGATCGACCGTTCCACCCTCGGCGGCCTGATCGACCGACTGGAACGAAGCGGCCTGCTTGAACGGCGCCAACACCCGCAGGACCGCCGGGCATACAGAATTTACCTTACGGAGCAGGGCACAGCGATGGAGAACACACTGTCCGCATGTGCCGAACGGTCGTTGAAACGGATTACCTCCGGACTGAACGAGAATGAGCTCAAAGAGCTCAGACGTATGCTTGTGATTTTACGCGGAGAACGGAGGGTATATGAATTTCCTTCATGCTAGTCTTGTTACTGTCGTCTGCCTCGGCTTGGCGGCTCAATGTTGGGGTGCACCGCTCTCTCTGCGGGATTGCCTGCAACGGGCGAACGACAACAATCCGGTCCTGAAAAGTGCAGCCTGGGACAGCCGTATTGCCCGGGAAAACAGCCGCATCGCTGCGGTTGCCACGTATCCGCGTGTTGACGCGAAAGCCGGATACACGATGCAGCTGAAACCACAGGCGATACAGGTGGCGGGGATAACTGCCGAGACACAGGAACCGGATTTTGCCTTTGCCGGGGTTGCAGCTTCATATACTCTCTACGATTTCGGGCGGCGCGATGCCCGGATCCAGCAGGCAGGCGCTTACACCGAAGCCGCGGCGGAGAGTTTCATGTCCAGCAAGGGTGACGTTGCCTTACAGGTGATCGAGGCGTATTTCAGGATTCTTGAAGCCGACAAATTGATTCAGGCGGCGTC
>VFJM01000262.1 GCA_009886055.1 Geobacter sp.
GCCGGATCACCCGATTTCAGATAGCTATCGATTTGTCCGGTCAGGCTGGTGAAGAGAGTTTGTACCGAGGGGGCCGCAGCCAGATCTTTCAGCACCGGAGCCGCCATCGTCAAGGTGTTGCGCAGGTTTCTGATATCATCCAGCGGCATGAACAGCAGGCCGTTTGTGCGGAAGAAGGGAAGGCCGCCGGGATAGAAAACATCCCGGAAGATACCCTGCTCCCTGCAGAGGGCTGCGTAAAGAGCATCGGCGGCCCGGGTGGATTTCACCGCATCGTCCGACTCGATCACCGCCACAATCTCTTCCTGGTCGCCGAATTCGGCGCGGTAGGCACGGTAATCGACCTGAAATGCGGCGTTCTTCGGCATCAGATCATCACGGCCGGTCAGGAACTTCATGTTCTTGACTGTGTAAAAAACGGAAAAGGAGGAAAACAGCAGGGCCAGCACCAGAATCTGGCGCGGATATTTCGATATGAAAGCGAACAGGCGACTACGTTTGCGGGGCACGGGAGCTCCTTAGAAAGTTAGAAGTCATTTTCTGCGCCATTTGTGCAGAAAATGACTTCGTTAACGCACTTATCCTGTTTATCAGGGTTTGATGAAATGCACAGTTCTGAATAACATCCGGGCAAGTGGAAAGTCAATGTGATGGATAATTCCGGAAATACGCGTTTCGTGGCATACAAACCGAAATGTATTGCCTCGCAACCAAAATATGTGATATTGTTCAGAGGTTCGTGAACCACAGAGCTCACCATGCCCTGTGGTTTTTTATTTCCATACCCCGATAAACGGGATACGTATGGTAACGAAATTATTTTTTAACTTTCTAAAAGGAGCACCAGACCAGCATGATTGCAGCATCAAATATTACCCTTTCCTACGGCAAACGAGTACTCTTCAAGGATGTAAATATCAAGTTCACCCCCGGTAACTGCTATGGGTTGATCGGCGCTAACGGGTCGGGCAAGTCGACATTTCTCAAGATTCTTGCCGGTGAGCTCGATGCCGACAAGGGAGAAATCATAGTCGGCCCCCGTGAGCGAATAGCTGTTCTCCGTCAGGACCAGTTCGCCTTTGACGATGAAACCGTTTTCAACACGGTCATCATGGGGCACAAACGGTTGTACGATGTTATGACCGCGCGTGAGGCGATTTACTCCAAGGCTGAATTTACCGAAGAGGACGGAGTTCGTTCCGCCGAGCTTGAGGGTGAGTTCGCTGAAATGAACGGCTATGAAGTCGAATCCGAGGCGGCTGTTCTCCTGAATGGGCTCGGCATACCCGAAGAGTTGCGGACGAAGCAGATGAAGGAACTTGAGGCTGGGGACAAGGTGCGCGTACTGCTGGCCCAGGCCCTGTTCGGCAATCCGGATGTGCTCCTGCTGGACGAACCGACGAACAACCTCGATCTTAAATCCATAAATTGGCTGGAAGAGTTCCTGTTCCGGTTTCCCAATACGGTTATAGTGGTGTCTCATGACCGTCATTTTCTCAACCAGGTATGTACGCATACCGCTGACATCGATTTCGGGCGGATTCAGATTTATGTCGGCAATTATGATTTCTGGTATCACGCCAGCCAGTTGAATTTAAAGCAGAAACAGAATGAAAACCGCAAAGTATCTGAAAGAGCTGATGAACTTAAAGCGTTTATTCAACGCTTCAGCTCCAATGCCTCCAAGGCAAAGCAGGCTACGTCGCGCCGGAAACTGCTCGATAAACTCACCATTGAGGATATGCCGACCTCGTCCCGAAAATATCCGCACGTGGTCTTTAAACCGGAGAGAGCCTGCGGCGACATCATCCTTGAAATTCAGGGACTGACCAAAGAGATCGACGGGGTCAAGGTGTTGAATAATTTTGACCTTATTGTGCGCAAGGACGACAAAATCGCCTTTGTTGGAGCTAATACACTCGCCCGAACGACACTTTTTCAGATTCTGGCAGGTGAGCTGGAACCGGACAGCGGCAGCTTCCGCTGGGGCATTACCATTACCAGCGCCTATTTCCCCAAGGAGAACAGTCAGTACTTTGAACGCGAGATGACTCTGATTGAGTGGCTGGGGCAGTATTCGCCTCCTACGGAAGGTGAAACCTTTGCGCGCGGCTTCCTCGGCAGAATGCTTTTCTCGGGCGAAGAAGCCATGAAAAAAACCTGTGTCCTCTCCGGCGGCGAGCGGGTTCGCTGTATGTTGTCGCGCATGATGCTGACCGGCGCTAATGTCCTGATCCTTGATGAGCCGACCAACCACCTGGACTTGGAATCGATCACCGCTCTTAATGACGGGCTGATCGCGTTCAGTGAGGTGATCCTGTTTGCATCGCATGACCATGAATTCGTTTCAACCGTTGCCAACCGGATTGTCGAGATCACTCCGGGGGGCGTAATAGACCGCACCATGGGTTTTGAAGAGTATCTGGAGAGCGAGGATGTCTCACGGGAGAGGGATAAACTCTACCAGGGGCATGCCGACCCGAGTCTGTAGCCGGTTTTTTCTTCACCGGTCATAAAAGAGAATAGGGCGTACGCAAGGTGCGCCCTTTTTTTGTTTAATTTGTTGTAAAGGGTGTGTTATAAAATAGTGTATTATTATCAGGAAATACCTATAACCAGGGGAAATTAAAGTGAATAAATTGTTTAAGGCGATACTGGTAATAGGGTGCTCATTAATAATTTCAGAATTAAGTTATATATCAGACTCCATCGCGGCAGATCCCGGAACTGTCAATATCGGACTCAATTATCCGGAGACCGGGCCGTATGCAAAACAGGGGCTTGACCAGAAACGTGCCGCCGAAATTGCTGTCGAAGAGATAAATGCCGCCGGGGGAATCCTGGGAAAAAAAGTGCAGCTGGTGCTGCGCGACACCAAGTCAAATGCCAAGCTGGCCAAGGGAAATGCTGTCGAGCTGTATGACGCTTATGGAGTGCCGATGATTCTGGGAGGCTCCTCAAGTGCGGTTGCAATCGCGACAGGCGAGGTGGCGCTGCTTAAAGATAAGCTGTTTTTCGCAACGCTCTCGTATTCAACTGAAACGACCGGTGAATACGGGCACCGCCATATTTTCCGTGAATGTTTCGATGCCTATTTTGCCGGAAAAGTAATGGCCGATTATCTTAACAAGAATTTCAAAGGGCGAAACTACTTTTACATAACCGCCAATTATACCTGGGGGTGGACTACCGAGTCCGTTTTGCGCTCTTTTACCAATACCAAAGACACGGTGAAATATCCGGAGGTTCTTACCGAGTTGGGCGCCAAGGATTTCAAAGCCGCACTTCTTGAAGCCAAAGCCAGCGGTGCCGAAGTTCTGGTATTGTCGCTGTTCGGGCGCGATATGGAAATAGCGGTCAAGCAGGCCGACGAAATGGGACTTAAGAACAGGATGCAGATCATCGTCCCTCAGATGAATGAAGATATGGCCCAAGGGGCTGGTCCGGAGGCTATGGAAGGGATTATCGGGGCGACCCCCTGGATGTGGAGCGTGCCGTTCAAATACAATTATCCCCGCGGGATGGCCTTCGTAAAGAAATTCGAGGAACGTTACAACCGCTATCCGACAACATCCGGAGCATCTGCCTACGTAATACTGCATGAATACAAGGCGGCAGCCGAACAGGCTAAAACGTTCAACACCAAAGCGGTGATCACCGCGCTGGAAGGGCGAAAATATATCGGCTTGAAGGATGAGCAGTATTGGCGCAAATTTGATCACCAGTCGATTCAGACGGTTTATGCAGTTAAGGTCAAGCGAGCGTCCGAGGTAAAAAAGAGCAAATATCAGATGGACTATTTTGATATTATTGCCACCATGAAAGGCGATGAGGCTGCGGTTGACTTCAAGGAATGGAACGAGATTCGCGAGATGGTGAATATGAAGTCGGAACTGGAGGAATACAACACCTCAAAATGAAAATATTCAGTCAAAGGAAGCCGTTTCTCTGATAATCGTTGCCCGGCAGGCAGCAGTAATGGTATATGTTTAATGCACTTGGCCACAGGGTTACCCGCCCTGTGGTTTTTTATGCCGTGGAGACGCTATGATTACACCCTCAATGCACACTATTACCTGGGTGCAGCCTGATATCGAAGAAGAACGCTGGGAGTTCTTTAATCATCCGGCCAAGCAGGAGTGGTACCGCTCTCATGCCGTCACGTGGGAGCAGATAGTTTCCCGGTTTGACAGGGGAGAGCTGGTTTCCTATCCTCGCTCCGCGGCAATTGGTGAAATCCCGGTTGCGCTTTCTTATCACGGCTTTGATGACTACCAGACATTTCTTGCCCGTGCCAAACGGGGCTACCGGAAGAACTATTCCCGGATGGAGGATTCGTTGCAGAGCGCCGGTTCCTTGACTCTCAAGGCTCCGATCATCCTCTGCAGCGGTGGGGAAGGTCTGCTCTTCTCCGGCTACCGGCGGCTCTGCCTCGGGTGGAATTACGGCATGGTGCCGTATGTATGGCTGGTTCCGCTCAAACAAGCTATTTGAAAACTGCAGGCGATATATTGTCGTAACGTACTAAAAACAGGGAGTTTTACACGAATGGTTCAATTGTCAAACATATCAAGACAGCATGGCTCGCAGATTCTGTTCCGGGACGCATCCTGCCAGATCCTTCCCGGAACGCATACCGGTCTGGTAGGTCCAAACGGCGCCGGGAAGACGACAGTTTTTCGAATCATAGCCGGAGAGGAGGAACCGGATTCGGGCGAGGTTATCCTTCCTAAAAAGAAAACGATCGGATATTTTTCTCAGGAAGTCGGCGAAATGTCCGGGCGCTCCGCACTTGAGGAAGTTATGGCTACCTGTGGATCAACAGTGCGACTGGCCGCGGAGATGAAGGAGATGGAGGCTGCCATGTGCGAGCCGCAGTCCGATGACCAGATGGCTGCCCTGTTGGAGAACTATGGTACTGCCGTTGAAGAATTTGAGCATATTGAAGGGTACGATCTTGATTCACGCGCTCAGGCCGTTCTGACCGGGCTCGGGATCGGTCCCGATCGCTACAACCATCCGGTCGAATCGTTCAGCGGCGGTTGGAAGATGCGCATCGCGCTTGCCAGCATTCTGACCTTGAAGCCGGACGTGCTGCTGCTTGATGAGCCGACTAACCACCTGGATGTCGAATCGATTATCTGGCTGGAGGAGTGGCTTTCCAGTGAATTCAAAGGGGCGCTTCTTATGACCAGCCATGATCGCGACTTTATGAACCGGGTTGTGACCCGGATCATTGAGGTCGCCAATACTACCGTAACAACCTATGGCGGGAATTATGATTTCTATGAACGCGAACGGGATATCCGTCTGGAACAGCTGATTGCTTCACACAAGCGGCAACAGGATATGCTGGCAAAGGAAGAGGAGTTTATCGCCCGTTTTGCAGCCCGCGCTTCCCATGCCGCCCAGGTGCAATCCCGCGTCAAGAAGCTGGAAAAAATTGAACGAATCGAGATCCCCGCTGAAGAGCGCACCGTGCGCTTTGGTTTTGCCGATCCCCCACGCAGCGGCGATGATGTGGCCGCCTTTGAAGGACTCGGCAAGGTCTGGATAACCCCCGACGGACAGGAGAAGCCGGTTTTCCACGGTGTTTCCGGTATGGTTAAGCGCCTTAACAAGATCGCCGTTGTCGGCGTAAACGGCGCCGGTAAATCGACCTTTCTCAAGATTCTGGCGAGTCAGACCGAACCGACAGCTGGAAACATGACCATCGGTGCCAACGTTGAGATCGGCTACTTCAGTCAGCACGCCATGGAACTGCTTGATCCGAGGAAGACAATCTTCGAAACCATGCAGGATTGTATGCCGCTCGCTACCATCGGTACGATCCGTAACCTGCTCGGCGCCTTCCTCTTTTCGGGTGACACAGTGGACAAACGCATCGGAAACATCTCGGGCGGAGAGAAGAGCAGGGTGGTGCTGGCTACGATTCTGGCCCGCCCGGTAAATTTTCTGATCCTTGACGAACCGACTAATCATCTCGATATCCGCTCTCGTGAGATGCTGCTGGAAACGCTGAAAAACTTCGGCGGGACGATTGTTCTCGTTAGTCATGACCGACATTTTCTGCGATTACTGGTTGATCGAGTTTTTGAGGTTGATCATGGCGAGATGCGGGTGTATGAAGGGAGTTACGATTATTACCTTTCCAAGAGTCATCATACGGCAGGCTGACAGGTAGGTCCTGCTAAAAATTTAAAAGGGAGAAATGACCACATGGCCAAACCGAATTATTCATTTGAGAAGCGCAAGAAGGAACTTGATCGCCAGAAAAAGAAGGATGAAAAGAAGGCTCGCAAGGGTGAACAAAATGCAGACGGGACTGAAGCTGTCGAAGAAACCGAATCCAGTGACACTCCAGCTGCAGCAGAGTAACATGCTGCATGCCAGAAAGGGTGACTGAATGACGGAAAGAAAAAACATTGTAATTCTGGATGGCTATACCATCAACCCGGGAGATAATCCCTGGGACTCACTTGAACCGCTCGGAAACTGCACCATCTACGACCGTACATCGCCAGAGCTCAAGCTGGAGCGTGCCCGTGATGCGGAAATCATCCTGCTCAGCAAGGTCAGGCTGGATGAAGCCGCGCTGGAGGCGTTGCCGAAACTCAAATATATCTCGATGCTGGCAACCGGGTACAACAATGTGGACGTTGCGGCTGCGGGGAGGCGCGGGATTCCGGTGTCCAACGTTCCGGCGTATTCAACCGAGTCTGTTGCCCAGACAACCTTTGCCCTGCTATTGGAGCTGGCCATGCATGCAGGTCTGCACGATGCCTCTGTGAAGGCCGGTGAATGGATCAGCTGTCCGGATCATTCATTCTGGAAGACACCGCTGCTTGAACTGGATGGCCTGACTCTGGGAATTATCGGCTATGGCACCATCGGGCGTGCAGTGGCGCGGATTGCATCGGCATTCGGCATGAAGATCATCGCATTCGCCCCCCGTATACCGCAGGATGCCGGTCGCGTACCGGTGCATTTTGTCCCGCTTGAAGATCTTTTTGCATCAGCCGATGTTGTCAGTCTCCACTGTCCTCAGACCCCCGAAAACGGTGGTTTTGTGAACGCCTGGCTGTTAGGGCTGATGAAGCCGAGCGCGTTTTTCCTGAACCTGGCCCGCGGCGGACTGGTCAATGAGGCAGACCTGGCGCAGGCGCTTCGCTCGCGTCAGATTGCGGGTGCCGGTCTGGATGTGGTGGCCCACGAACCGATGCTGGCGGACAATCCCTTGCTGAGCGCCCCGAACTGCATCTTTACTCCGCATATCGCCTGGGCCACTTTGGCCGCCAGGAAGCGGCTCATGGCAATTGTCACCGCCAATGTGGCTGCCTATCTGGCCGGGGCACCCATCAATGTGGTTAATGGCCAAAATCTGAAGTAGGCCGGAAACAAAAAAAAAGGGGGCAATGCCCCCCTTCTGAAAATGTTACTCTTGCCCTGACTGTTCGGCCGGTTTTTCTCCAGCCGGCTTCTTTTTCCTTCGTGTACGTTTCTTCTTTTCGCTGTTCCCATCAGCCGCTTCGGCGGCAGCCTTTATAACGGGCGGTCTCACCGCTGCCGGGGTTACACGTGGTGCGGGTCTCTTTCGATCCCGGTCGGATGCCCTGGCCCCTCCCGGTTTGTCCCGCTTGATATCCTGAACCCGTTTTGGCCGTGCAGTGCGCACATAATCGAGCACATACAGCTCATCATCAGCCCATTCGGTGGGAATCTTGGCTTTAATATACTCTTCAATCGCTTCCAGAAAAAAGGCTCCATCCTCATCAGCCAGGGAAATTGCCTTTCCTTCGGCGCCCGCACGGGCAGTACGTCCGATGCGATGGACATAATCCTCGCAATCCTGCGGCAGATCATAATTTATAACGTGCGAGACACCGTCAATGTGCAGGCCTCGTGATGCGACATCGGTCGCAATCAGTATCGGAAGCGAGCCGTCTTTGAAGTCGTCGAGGATTTTCATCCGCTTGCGCTGCTCAACGTCCCCTGAAATAACTTTGCAGGGAAAATTATTAGCATTCAGAAGGTTATGCAGATGTTCAGCCTCCCGTTTGGTGTTCATAAATATCATCGTGCGTGCCATGCCCTCGCGCCGCAGAAGCCCCAACAGAAGAGAAAACTTCTCCTTGCGGGAACAGTGAAAAAGGAGCTGCTCCACACGTTCGGCGGTCATGCTTTCCGGGTTTACCGAAACCCTGGTCGGCGAGTTCATGAATTCGTACGCCAACTCCATGACACGGGGGTTGAGGGTCGCCGAAAACATCAGATTCTGGCGCTTTTCAAATGGCGGCAGTTTACGGAGAATAAAACGCAGATCGGCGATGAATCCGAGATCGAACATGCGGTCAGCCTCGTCAATCACCAGCACCTCGATGTCTTTCAGGCTGTATATCTTCTGTTTGAGATAGTCGATCAAACGCCCCGGAGTACCGACGATGACATCAGCGCCGTCCAGAAGCGCATTCTTCTGCTTCATGTAATCAACTCCGCCATAAATCGCCTGGACGGCGAAGCCGCAGTGTGCTCCCAGTTGTTTGGCATCCGCTTCAATTTGAACAACCAGTTCGCGGGTCGGTGCCAGAATCAACGCCCGGGGTCTGCCGGCGGGGTGTTCGTTTGCCAACAACCGGGTAAAAAGTGAAATCAGAAAAGCGGCCGTTTTGCCGGTGCCGGTCTGAGCCTGGCCGGCAATGTCTGTTCCCGTCAAAGTTATCGGGAGAGTCTGTTCCTGAATAGGGGTACATTCGCTGAAACCGGCCTCGGCAATGCCGCGCAGCACCTGCCCGGGAATAGGGAGTTCGTCAAATCGCATACAAGTTCCTTTTGTGTTACGTTTATTGTTTGTACCTGACCCTGATAAACAGGATTAGTGCGTTAAAGTAAGTTATCTTCTGCCAGTCCCCATAAACGGGAATGTACGTTCACGAAATGATTTCTGCAAAAAACTGAAGAAATCATTTCCATCGGACTAAAAGCGCAGAAAATAATTTCTAACTTATTAACACCATATACTGTGGAGTTACGTCTGGCAATCGAAAGATGACGCCGTCCCGCCTGTAACCCACCATAAATCCTTGCCAAAAATGCTTTGACAAATCGGAAGCCATTCCATTATCATGGCTCGAATTTACCTAAAGGACGCTATCTAATGCAGTCTGCACTCAACATAATCGGTGAAGATCTCACGCTGGTCGAACAACAGTTCCGTAAAGATCTGCAGTCTGATGTTCCCCTGATTCGCAAAGTCGGGGAGTATGTCCTCTCCAGTGGCGGGAAGCGTGTGCGCCCGGCACTGCTCCTGCTTGCCGCCCGTTTGTGCGGATATACCGCCGACAAGGCTGTCCCGCT
Organism: Geobacter sp.; assembly: GCA_009886055.1. Taxonomy (GTDB): domain Bacteria; phylum Desulfobacterota; class Desulfuromonadia; order Geobacterales; family Pseudopelobacteraceae; genus JACRCG01. The sequence goes on from VFJM01000262.1 coordinate 9,355, forward strand.
TGCGAGTGTTATTGAGTTTATCCATACCGCCACCCTTCTGCATGACGATGTTGTCGATAGTGCCACGCTGCGGCGGGGTCTGGCATCGGCAAACACCCTCTGGGGCAATGAAGCCTCGGTTCTGGTTGGTGACTTCCTCTTTTCCAAGTCGTTCTCTCTTATGGTCAGAGTTGGCAGTCTGGATATTCTGCGGGTTCTTTCCGATGCTACGACTGTTATTGCTGAAGGCGAGGTTATGCAGTTGCTTTGTACCGGTGAGATTGATCTTACGGAAGAGCGTTATATCAATGTCGTCCGCTCCAAAACCGCCATCCTGATGTCTGCTGCCTGTGAAGCGGGGGCGATTCTGGGCGCTGCACAGCAGAGTCAACAGCGGGCATTGGCCGATTTCGGGATGGATCTCGGGATCGCGTTCCAGTTGATGGACGATATTCTGGACTACGTTGCCACAGAGGAAGAGTTTGGCAAGAGCATCGGTCACGATCTGGAAGAGGGCAAGATTACGCTTCCGCTCATCTACACGCTGCGCCTCTGCAGCGACTCCGAGCGTACGGTGATCGCTGCCGTTGTTGAGCAGGATGAAATGTCGCTGGACGACTTTCGGACAGTTTCCGGCATCGTCAGGCAGTACGGCGGGATTGCCTATACAATCGAGACTGCCCGCTTCTACATAGACCGCTGCAAGGGTCATCTGGGTCTGTTCGCGCCATCACCGGTTCGTGATGCTCTGCTCAGTCTGTCTGAATATGTAGTAACGCGCAGCAAATAAGTCCGCTTTCAGTAAGTGGCAGTTTTTTTTCTGCCACTTTTCCCCCCTGTCTCGCAATAACCGAATTACCGGAGGTTTCATGCAGCGGATTCTCTTCCTTTTCATAGTGTGCCTGTTCCTGTCCCTGTCCATGACTGCCTGCTCTAAAACGGAACCGCCAAAAACGAGTGCTATTGCAAAAGAAAAGAGTCCTGCCCCGGACGTTTCTGTCATATCATTGGCAAATGGGAGCGCACTGAAATTATCAGAGCTTAAAGGAAAAGTGGTTTTGCTTAATTTCTGGGCGACCTGGTGCCCACCCTGCAGGGAAGAGATCCCTTCAATGATGAAATTGAACAGCTTCATGGCCGGAAAACCATTTCAGATGGTGGCCGTTTCTATTGACGAAGGGGGCAAGCCGGCCATTGAAGCATTTTTTAAAGAGACAGGTTTTTCACTTCCTACATACCTTGATGAAAGTGGGGCTTCATCCAAATCATATGGTATTACCGGGGTTCCAGAATCATTCATTATCGACAAGCAGGGCGTTCTAGCCAAAAAAATTATCGGTGGTTTTGCGTGGGATTCCCCTGAAGCTGTCTCATACCTTGAAGGATTGATGAAATAGGGGGCCCCCATGATCAGTCAGGAAGTAACCTACGTCGGGGCTTTCATTGCCGGCCTTCTCTCGTTTCTGTCCCCCTGCGTGTTTCCGCTGATCCCTTCCTATATTACGTATATCACCGGTATTTCATTTGCTGACCTGCAGGCAGAGCACCCTTCGCACATCATCCGCCAAAAATCGATCCTCCACTCATTGTGTTTTATCTGCGGTTTTACAACTGTGTTCGTTCTATTGGGTGCCTCTGCAACATATATTGGATCGTTTCTGCAAGAAAATACGGCTATTATCAGAAAAATAGGTGGCGTTCTTCTGGTGTTGCTCGGCATTCATGTGACCGGTATCCTGCACCTCAAATTTCTTCTGGGTGAAAAAAGAGTTTCAATAAAACATAAGCCTGCCGGATACGCCGGGAGTTATCTGGTTGGCATTGCGTTTGCCGCCGGATGGACCCCCTGTATCGGACCGATACTTGCCGCCATACTGGCAGTGGCCGCAACTGAGGAGAGCGTGTACCAGGGGATTCTGCTGCTGTTACTCTACTCAATGGGATTGGGCGTACCGTTTTTTCTTTCTGCTCTTGCCCTGCATCGCTTCCTGGTTGTATTCAATCGATTTAAGAAATTTATTCATGTTTTTGAAATCATAACCGGAATTTTCCTGGTAGTGATTGGTGTACTGATCTACACCAACTGGCTTTCCCGACTTTCCGAATATGTGACGATTTTTTATAAGGGGTTTGAGTGAAGGCACATCGCGCTCCACATTCTATTCAGCTGGCCGTTTCGCAACTGGTTGTAACGGAAGCTTTTTATGCCGGTATTCTTGAATTACCGATTCGGCGGTCGTTTACCTCGAAAGGTGCGCCTGATCACCTGGTTATTGATATGGATGGTATGGCGATTGTTTTCGTGGAGGAGGCTGATGTCATCAAAGCTCATCCGATGCTGGAACCACGTTTCAGCATGTTCCCCCGCGGCATTGGCGTTACGCTCCATTTTGAAGTCACTGATATAGAGGATATCCGTGATGCAATCATGGAAGAGGGGCTTGAGGTTCTCTATCCGCTGGATATCAAGCCGTACGGCGTCAAGGAGATGTGGTGCTTTGATCCGGATGGCTACCTGATAGTCCTTGATGAATCGGCAGCGGTTCAACAAAAGGTTGGGCAGTAGCCCAGCCTTTTGTTTTTTTTTGAAACGCGGAGGTACGCTTCATGCGCAAATATCTCGTATTTCTCCTGATTGCGTTCGTATCCTCGCTCGTTATCTTTTGGGTAGATTTTGCCTCAGTAACGTTCATTAAAAACGTAGACCTGAAAATAAAAGACGTGCGTCTGCTGTTGCGCGGTCCTGTCAAGCCCCCTTCCTCAGTTGTAATCGTAGCTATCGACAACAAAAGCGTCAAAGAGATAGGGCGCTGGCCCTGGTCACGTGAAATAATCGGCGATCTTATTAAAGGGATTGCTGAGTATGGCGTGAAAGTGGTCGCACTCGATGTTGTCTTTTCTGAAACGCAAAATACGGGTTCAGACACGGCGCTTGCGGAGAGCATCGCCCTGTCCGGCAATGTTATTGAGGGGCATTTTTTCAGAAACGAAATGCACCCGATTGATCCCGAGGTTCTGGCCCAGATTCAATCTTCTAAAATCCAGCAGCTTCAGATCGATTCCGGCGTCAGTTCGGTCCCGCTCATAGAATATGCCAATCTGGACGCAAACATTGCCACCATCGGCCAGGGTGCGCTTGCCTACGGTTTTTTCAACATAATTTCCGATTCCGATGGCCTGTTCAGGCGATTGCCGCTTCTCATGCTGTACAAGGGGGATATTTACCCGTCAATGGTATTGCAGGCGCTGAAGCACTATACTCAAGAGAGTGCTCAGGTCAGTATCGGCAGCTCCGGGGTGCGCACAATCCGTCTGGGAACGCACACGATTTCCTCCAGTCAGGAGGGTGAGCTTTCGGTTAATTATTACGGACCTGGCGGCACTATCAAAACCTACTCAGCGGTTGACATCATCAAGAAGCGGCTTCCTCAGGATGAATTGAGAGGAAAGCTGGCATTCGCCGGATTTACCGAAATGGGTATTTATGACGTCCGGCCGACCCCTTTTGACTCGATCCTCCCCGGCGTCGAGATCCATGCAACTGCAGCTGCCAACATCCTTGAACAGCGCTTCATAATCCATAACAGCAGCACCATTCTTGCGGAGCGGGTGCTCTTGTTCGTGCTGCCTCTCGTTCTGGCGCTGCTTCTCGGTCTGGCTCCCAACGCCACGATCGGCTTTTTGGCTGGAAGCGGTTTGGGCGCCCTCTATCTTGCGACCAACTATCTGCTGTTCAGCCGGTATCTTCTTGATTTGTCCCTGCTCACTCCGTTGATGGCTCTCGGACTCACCACGGTCGGTTCCGAAATATACCGCAGTCTGGTCGTGGACCGGAAAGGGCGGTACATGAAGAAAGCGTTCAGTAACTACGTCTCTGCCGATCTGGTGGCTCAGATCATGAAAAATCCGGACAGCCTCAAACTGGGGGGGGAAAAGCGGGAAATCAGCATCCTCTTTTCGGACATCCGGGGATTTACCTCTCTGTCAGAACAGCTGTCGCCGGAAGCCCTGGTGCAGGTGCTCAATGAATATCTCAACCCGATGACCCAGATCGTGCTTGAGGAAAAAGGTACGCTCGACAAGTATATCGGGGACGCGATCATGGCGATTTACAATGCACCGCTTGATGTTGACGGTCATGCCGACCATGCCTGCCGTTCTGCCTTGAAGATGATGGTGAAGCTGGCTGAACTCAATCGTTCGTTCATAGAACGGAGTATCCATACCATCGACATCGGCATTGGGATCAACACCGGTGATGCCGTTGTCGGCAACATGGGCGCCGCCATGCGTTTTGACTACACCGCCATCGGGGACAACGTCAATCTGGCTTCACGCCTGGAAGGGCTCAACAAGATGTACGGTACGCATATCATCGTCAGTGAATCTGTAAAACTGCAGTCCGGGAGCGATCTCCTATTCCGGGAGATCGACCTGGTGGCGGTAAAAGGAAAGCAGCAGCCGGTGCCGATTTATGAGTTGATGGCTGATGATGACGGTGTACTGCGTTGTACGTTTGGTGACGCGCTCAGGTTGTACAGACTCAGGGACTTCACGGCTGCGCTGCGAATGTTTGACGATTTGAGCACCCGGAAACAGGATCACGTTTCGAGTCTCTATGTCGGGAGGTGTCGCGAGTTTATCCTCGTGCCTCCTCCAGTAGAATGGAACGGGATTTTTGTTGTGAAGACAAAATAATAAGAGATTTATCAAATTAATTGATTTTCAAGCTTTATCACCTTTGACGTTTTCACTGCGACATGATATTTTACAAACACCGTTCTTAATATCTGTTTGAATATTGAATTGTTTCGGGGAGGGATCTGGTCATGAAAAGTGGACGCCGGTTGCTTGTTGCTCTCTGTCTGTTATTAACACTGATTACTGCAACTGTTTTTTCTGAAGAATCTCTCTATGTGCAACCGTTCCGGGCTAAAATCTATGCGAAACCCACCGTAGCCTCCAGCGTTCTTGGCTCGGTTGATTCCGGTTTTCAGTTCGTCTCGACCGGCAGGGAGGGGAACTGGGTGAAACTTGATTTTAAAGGTACTCTGGGCTTTATTCCCGCGGTTCAGACCGCTAAGACCCCGCCACTCGGGAAAAGTGCCTCTCAAACTGCAGAAGCGGCACCCAAGCTGAGTGCCAGGGCACGGACATCATCTTCGTCTGCCGTAGTCGCCGGAATGAAGGGGCTTACGTACGAGGATCGCGCCAGGGTTACGAAGGGTGAAATGAGCGATTTTGAAACTCTGGAAAAGGTCGATGCCCTTAAGATATCTCCCGATGAACTTAAGTCGTTTCAGCTGGAAGGGGGAAAACGATGAAAACTTTGAGTCTGGTTTTCTTAATCGCGCTACTTTCTTTTCTCCAACCTCACATCCTCCGTGCCGCTGAAAAAAATGATCAAGATTGGCGGGCCCGCTCTTCGGTCGTCGATCGTGACACCTATTCGGAAAGTGACACCGACGAGGAATTGAACTTCGGACGTGAGATCGCTGCCCGATTGCTTGGTCAGTACAAGATGTCCGGGAATGAAAAACTGCAGAAATATATTAATCTTGTCGGTACAACGTTAACCCGGAATTGCATCAGACCTGAACTTGATTTTCACTTTGTTGTCATCGAGAGTAGTGAAATTAATGCCTATTCAACACCCGGCGGGTACGTCTTCGTCACTACGGCGGTTCTCGAAAAAATGGAAAATGAAGCGGAACTGGCCGGCGTACTTGCCCATGAAATCTCTCACGTTACCGAGCGCCATATCGTAAAGGAGCTCAATCTGAAGGGTGCTGAAAAGTCAGCGGTGTCATCGATTGCCGCGTTGATAGGCGGGGCTTCCGAATCGGTCGGGATTGCATTCTCACAGGCGGTTGACAAGGCGGTGGATCTGATCTTGCGGGATGGGTACAAGAAAGAGGATGAGATGCAGGCCGATGCCGGCGCCGTTCTTCTCTGCGCTTTCTCGGGTTACGACCCTTCCGGTCTTGTTACGTTTCTGGACAAGATAGGCAAGATTAAGGACGGTGTCGGGAAAACCTACCCGGTGTATGATGTACGGCTTGCCACACTCCAGCGGACGATGTCAGATGAAGGAATAGGGGAAATGAAACTGGCATTGAATACGGAGCGATTCACCAAAGCTGTGAAGGCAGAAAATAGTGAAAATCCATTTAATATAATCCGTAAAATTATTCCAGGAGGAACCCCATGATTAGAAAAAATATTCAGGGTGCTGCCATGTTTGCATTGTTCTCGTTCGCAGTAACTGCAGGGGCCGATGAGTTTCATTATAACAATATCCTGATCGGTGACCGGGCATCCGGTATGGGTGGGGCGTACACGGCTATTTCCGATGATCCCGGGGGGATGTATTACAATCCGGCAGGGATTGCCTATTCAACCGGAAAGAACCTCTCAGCCAGCGTCAACGCCTACAGCGTATCAAGCAGAACCTACAAAGGCGTCATCGGCGGCCAGGACTGGACCAGGACCTCCTCAACTCTGCTCCCTAACTTTTTCGGGATCATCCAGCCGGTCGGCAGATTTAAACTCGGATTTTCGTATTCGGTTCCTGACAGCAACCAGGAAGATCAGGATCAAAAATTTATTCGTTCTGATCTGGGGGCTACTCATACGATTAACTTCAATA
>VFJM01000362.1 GCA_009886055.1 Geobacter sp.
ATGTCGGCGCCCCCCAGCTCCCGCAGGTTGCCGCTGAAGTGCGTGATCAATCCCCGCCCCAGGTCGATGGCGCTCTGCCGGGAACCGGGATCACCCGTTCTGATGATCAGCGCCAGCAATTCGGCGTCAGAGAGGGCCGCCGCACCCTGCTTGAGCATCTTTTCACGCGGCCGCTCGTCCTCCGGCCACTCCTTGATGCCACCACTCATGAGATCCTCCCCGCATATTTGGGTGTTCTACCCCTTGAAGCCTGACAGGATGGCGACAATCAAACCACCACCCACAACCACCCGGTACCAGACGAACGGTGCAAGAGACCGTTTTTGCACAAAACGGAGCAGAAAGGCGACGCTGATATAGCCGGTAATCGCCGAGAACACGATCCCGAACAGCATCGGCAGACCCTCTCCGGCCGGAATGCCGTGCTTGAACAGGTGCACGGTTTTAAGCAGGGCGGCACCTGCCACGATCGGCAGCGATATCAGGAATGAAAAGCGGGCGGCACTCTCGCGGGTGAAGCCGAGCAGCAGGGCGGCGGTGATGGTGATGCCGGAACGCGAAACGCCCGGGATCAGCGCCAGGCACTGCAGCAGGCCGATGGTCACCGCTCCGGCAGGAGTGATCTCATCCAGAATCAGCCGTTTGCGACCAAGGTAGTCGGTCAACCCGAGAATAAGACCGAAAACCACCAGAAACGACGCAATCAGCAATGGATTGGAGCGGAAGGTCGTCTCGACCTGATCTTCAAACAGCTTGCCGACGACCGCGGCCGGAACCGTGGCGGCGATGATCAGGAACGGCAACCTCCGGGCGGGAGTATCCAGCCTGCGTGTGGCGACGGCATTGAAGAACGAGACGGTCAGTTCGATGATGTCGCGCCGGAAATAGAGCGACAGTGCCAGAAAAGTTCCCAGATGCAGGGCGACATCGAACGTCAGTCCGGATTCGGGCCAGTGGAGCAGCCAGGGGACCAGAATCAGGTGGGCCGAACTGCTGATCGGGAGCACCTCGGTAAACCCCTGCAGGGCACCAAGGACGGCGGCATGGAGCAGGTTCATGTACAACTCCTTTATCTGCAAAGGAACGGAGAATACTGCAACTCATCGGCAAAGGCAACCGATGTTACCCTTTTGACGGCAGAGAAGAGAAATTTAGGCTGTGAACCAAGCTAAAAGTATGTTATTGATCACCAGTTTTAAATGAAGTCTGCACCAAAATCAACGGAGGCGGAACCATGTTCGGATTGATACCTAAGGAAGAAAAATTTTTCAAGCTGTTCAAGGAGATGACCGAGAATATCATCGAAGGGGCCAAACTCCTCAAAGATATGCTCGACAACTTTGAGAACCCTGCTGAAAGCCAGCGCAGGATCAAGGATCTGGAACATAAAGGCGATTCGATCACTCACGACATCATCCAGAAGCTGAACAAGACTTTCGTTACCCCCCTCGATCGGGAAGACATCTATTCTCTCGCCTCAAAGCTGGACGACATCCTCGACCTGATCGACGCCTCCGCCCAGCGGATCATCATGTACAATGTCGAAGTCATCCCCCCCGAGGCAAAATCACTCGGTTTCATCATACTGCAGTCCTGTTATGCGGTGGACAAAGCGGTGGCGATGCTCGGCAAGAAGACCAATGAGCAGATCTTCGAGGCCTGCGTAGAGATCAACTCATTGGAGAATGAAGCTGATCGTGTCTCGCGCGAGGCGATCAGCCGGCTGTTTGATGAAGAAAAGGACCCGATCCAGCTGATCAAATGGAAGGAAATCTACGAGACGCTTGAAAAGGCGACCGACAGGTGCGAAGACGCCTCCAATATCCTCGAAAGCGTGGTGGTAAAAAATGCTTGAGCCGGCCTTCCTGATGCTCTGCCTGGTGATCCTGGCGGCGCTGATTTTTGACTATATCAACGGTTTCCACGACACGGCCAACGCAATTGCCACCTGCATCTCGACCCGTGCCCTCTCGGTCAGGTCGGCCATCATCATGGCCGCCGTGCTGAATTTTGCCGGCGCCATGATCTCTACAAAGGTTGCCACGACCATCGGCAAAGGGATTGTCGATGCGTCCAATGTGACCCAGATGGTTGTGCTGGCAGGAGTAGTCGGTGCGATTATCTGGAACCTGATCACCTGGTACTACGGACTGCCGTCATCCTCTTCGCATGCCATAATCGGCGGTATTGCGGGGGCGGTGTTTGCCCATGCCGGGCTCGATGCCCTGAAGTGGGCCGGATTGAAGAAGATCATCATGGCGCTGATTCTCTCCCCGATTCTGGGGACGGCCATTGGCTTTATCTTCATGCTGATCCTGTACCGGATCTTCCGCAACAGCGCCCCGAGCGGCCTCAACAAGATCTTCCGCCGGATGCAGATCGCGTCGGCGGCCCTGATGGCCTTCTCACACGGCACCGCCGACGCCCAGAAGTCGATGGGGGTCATCACCATGGCTCTGGTCAGCTTCGGGACCCTCAAAACCTTTGACGTTCCCTGGGAGGTCATGGTGGCCTGTGCGACGGCCATGGCTCTCGGTACCGCTGCCGGAGGCTGGAGGATCATCAAGACCGTCGGCCACGATTTTGTCAAGCTGCAGCCGGTGCACGGCTTCTGCGTGGAAACCGCTTCAGCCGGTGTTATCCTGGGGGCTTCAGCGTTCGGCATGCCGACCAGCACGACCCACGTCATAACCTCGACCATCCTGGGAGTCGGTCTTTCAAAGCGTCTGACCGCCGTCAACTGGAATGTCGCCAAACGGATTCTGGTCGCCTGGATCCTTACCATTCCCGCTTCGGCGCTGGTCGCCTACCTGACCTATCAGGTCATGAACCCGCTGTTGGGAAAATAAACCAAACCCATCCACCCCCCTTGTCAAGGGAGGCTTAACGGCTTCCCCCTTGATAAGGGGGGTGGTTTTAGATTCTGCTCTGTTCTTGTTGACTATGTAAAGCTTCGGAGAAAACTACCGATGAAAAAGGCGCTAATTACCGGCATCACCGGCCAGGATGGATCGTACCTGGCGGAATTGCTCCTCTCCAAGGGGTATGAAGTTCACGGCATGGTGCGCCGTTCCTCCTCCTTCAACACCGGCCGCATCGATCACCTGTACCGCGACCCGCACGAAAAAGATGTGCGCATGTTTCTCCACTACGGCGACCTGAACGACGCCAGCTCCATCAACATGCTGCTGCGCAACATCCAGCCGGACGAGATCTACAACCTTGGCGCCCAGAGCCATGTCCGCGTCTCCTTCGACATTCCGGAATACACCGGAGAAGTTGACGGACTCGGCACCGTCCGCATATTGGAAGGGATCCGTGAAACCGGCTTGAACACCCGGTTTTACCAGGCTTCATCGTCCGAACTGTACGGAAAGGTAGTCGAAACCCCGCAGAAGGAGACCACCCCCTTCTATCCCCGCTCTCCCTACGCCTGCGCCAAGGCATACGCCTTCTACATCACCCAGAACTACCGTGAGAGCTACGGCATGCACGCCTCCAACGGCATCCTCTTCAACCACGAATCACCCCGCCGCGGCGAAACTTTTGTCACTCGAAAAATCACCCGCGCCGCCGCCCGCATCAAACTGGGTATGCAGGTGAGCCTCTACCTCGGCAACATCGATGCGAAAAGAGACTGGGGCTTTGCCGGCGACTACGTCGAAGCGATGTGGCGGATGCTGCAGCAGGATGTGCCGGAAGATTACGTCATCGCCACCGGCGAGACCTACATGGTGCGCACTTTTGCCGAAAAGGTCTTCGAGCGCCTCGGCATGCCGCTGGAGTGGCAGGGGAGCGGCGTGGACGAAAAGGGTATCGACACCCGAAGCGGTAGGGTCGTTATCCGGATCGACCCGAAATATTTCCGTCCGGCGGAAGTTGACCTGCTGCTGGGTGACCCGACCAAAGCGAAGAAACAGCTGGGGTGGGAGCCGAAGACCAGCTTTGAGGGGTTGGTGAATATGATGACCGATGCCGATCTGGCGCTTGCAGAGCGGGAGAAACGGGCGGATGGGTGATACGTAATAAAGCGCGATAAAAGTGAGATGTCTATGAAACGCACAACCAGTCAAATAATGGATTTTTTGCGCAGTCACAAAGACTTTTTCGCCTCAGAGTTCAAGGTAAAAAAGATCGGAATCTTTGGGTCATATGCGAAGGGCACCGCTAGTGACGAGAGTGATATCGATATTGTAGTGGAGTTGGAAAAGCCTGATTTGTATTATCTGATAGGAGTTAAACAGGCCGTTGAAGAAGCGATGGGCGCTAAGGTTGACGTGGTGAGGCTTAGGGACAAAATGAACGTTGCTCTTAAACAGCGAATAGAGCGGGATGCCATATATGTTTGATAAAAAAGATTAAAAGCTGTCTCTTCCCCTCAGAGATGTCTTGAGGAGAAGGTGGCCGAGAATGGCAATTTAATAAACTGTCCCCGAAATTCCGGTTGTGACTCGAAAGGGCTTTCACCTGGATCTAACTGATTTGACGGATCAAAACGTTTACCTCCACCAAAAACAATTTAACAGGGATACAGGGGATAACGGCTGGAAAACAGACAGAATCTTTTGGGTTAAACCAAAATCTTGAGCCTTTAAGGTTTTCATCCCCTTAATTCCCTTCATCCCTGTAAAAAACTGGTTTCGGTTATACCCCCTGATTGTACTTGCCATACAATTTTCAGTGATATACATTGGTATCAAAGTTATCAGAGAGGAGGCAGACATGGCAAGCACCCGGCAATTGGGACTTCGACTCGATGAAAATGACAATTTCAACCTTAAGAGAATATCAGAAATAGAAGGGCGTTCAGAACAGGATATTCTCAAGGATTCACTTCGTATGTATGTACGGAGTGCAGATGAACGCAGGGAATTTGTTGCTTCGGTTGAACGGGGCTGGTATGAGCTTCGTTCGGGGTTTGGGGAGGTTGTTGCGGAGAACGATGATTTTTTCAATTCCATCAGAAAAGAGATACGGAATGAAAAAAAAGCCGCTTAAGCGTTCCGGCGAATATAAGTCCAGAGTCAAATCGTATGCACAGGGATTGGCGGAGCGGTACCGGCTGGAAATTTCAGATTTATTTCTTTCGCGAGTGGAAGGTGCGGAAGCGCTTCTTGCCGATAACAATATGGCAGGGACTGCCGCTCCGTATCTGCTTGCAGGCCAGAATGTAGTTCTCCGGGAATTGTATTTTGATTCAGGTCCGGTCATGTATTGTCTTGTTTACGAGATAACAGATGACTATCTTGGCCTGGTTTCGCTTTGGCACGGAGTCGGTTCCAGAAGAACGGGAGAATTGATTCGCCTCTGGGATTGAAAAATGTATTTTCATCCTTCACATATTCCTTTTAAAGGAATTAGGCCTTAACCCAAAAGCCTGTTTTTGCCTGATCAGATGTTATCCGTACTATCCGTGTTAATCCGTGTGCCGGTTTTGACTTGGAAGGCTTTTATCGGTGGTTAAAAACGCTTTTAAACCATTCTTTATCTGGTACCTGTTGAATTGTTAATGATTTAAATTTGACAATTTTCATGACTCGATTAAATTAATCGATTTATAAGTTCCTTTGGAACAGGACAAAGCCGGAGAGATCCGGTGACGCAAAGCTGCGGGTCCTCGGTCGCGATGTGCGACACGGACAGCCGGGATCGTGTACTGTCAGCGTGATGCGCGCAAAGGCTGATATTGCCCGAAGGAGAAGGTGATCGGGTATGGCAATTACATATACTGTCCCCGAAA
>VFJM01000058.1 GCA_009886055.1 Geobacter sp.
AAAAGATGCCCAAGGCAACCCGAAAGGCTTTCTACGAGCACGGGTATCACATGTTGCTGCGGGATTTACAGGGGGATAAGCCCATGGCCGACATCGCCACCTGGATCGACGATCATAACAATCCCTTGACCTACGGCGCGGACAACTGGAAATGAATAGATATACTATCCACCCTTTAAGTCGTTATGTTTCTCAACCGGTTTCCCCGTTGTTCTCTGGTCACGCCCCACGTAATAAAAGTGGCAGAAGACACCCGAAAACACTAGTGGCGGCGAGGCTGGGAATCATCGCCCGGGTCCGCCACGGTCTCCGTGGGGAGCAAAGGGTGCATCGCCTCCGCCCGGACCACCCGGACCGCCCGGAGGGGGGCATCCGGCTAGTACGGCAAGAATACCAGCCAAAATCATGAAGCTTAAAAGTTTTTTGAGTAAAATCATATGAACACCTCCTAGTTTTTGATTCTTCTACAGATGATAGCAAATACTGTTTTTAGTATAATACCGTAATTGAATTTGTATACCCTGAAAGTATAGATATTTTATATCAGGCTGATTATACATCAGGTGGGTATTATCTGAGGTTGCACAAGAGGTTGCACGCAAAGAAAAAGGACTCAACCGGTTAGGGCTAAGTCCTTGATCTAATTGGAGCGGGAAACGAGATTCGAACTCGCGACCTCAACCTTGGGAAGGTTGCACTCTACCACTGAGTTATTCCCGCATTTTATTGATAAAAAGCAAGTCCGACTACCCGTTTCAAGATAAATCAGACTTATTTACATAGGCTCCCTAAAAGGGTCGCTATACAAAACTTTTATCTTTCAAGCTTTGTCTTTAAAATGGTTCCCATAAAAAAGAATCATTCGAAAACAGAATACTCCTTCTATAGTAAAACTGCCGACTCTGTCAAACGTTTTGTGTCTTTGCATACTGCTCAAGACAGCTTCAGGAACCGGCAGCATGCCACTCGGGGTCGAAAAACCGAGTCTGACAGCGACCTCCGACAAATTTATACCAAAAGTCCTTCATCCAGCAATTGTTCCAAAACTTTTCGCCGGAGCATTCAACAGATAATACCGCCACGGGGCCTTTGATCGGCTAAAAGCGCCTCTTTGCGCTTGAAGTCGGCCGCTGGTTTGAGCGTCGAGTATTCTGGCTCCGGCGCACTTGCTGACGTAACCCCGTTGACGGTTGGTGATTTATGGTGCTAGTATGCGCGCAAAAATTTAATAAGATTCCTGTCCTCAATTATGAGTCAGGTGATCAGTGCGGAATTTTTAGAGTGCAAGGGAGTACGGTTGTGGTTGACAGATTCAAGTGTTGTGTTTGTTATGTCCTCGTTATAATTCTGCAACTCGTTTTATCACCGATCACTACAATCGCAGCTGCCGAAATGCAGGTCAGGGGTGCTGAACCCAAATCTGTACCCTCTACAGATTCCGATCTCCCCGAGCCTTCAGTGCAAAATATTCCTCATCAGGCGACCAACAGCTTACCGGATCCTCTCCCAATACAAAAGGGTTATGAATTTCGAAAAGCTGCCAGTGGTTTTGTTGTGCCGGGAAAGCAAACTCTGGCAGAATTGATCGGTAAGTCTGAAATTTCAGTGTTAGCAGATGTTGATGGGCAATTTGTAAAAAGTATGGTTGAAAATCAAATATTGGAAAATGAATTTGCCAGTCAGGTAGATGAGGCAAACCTTTTAGAGTCGATCCGCGCCGGTCGAAGTTTCAATCGTGAAAGTCTCGCGGCTTTGGCGCGTACAGAGCAGGCAACTGCGCAATCCGGACAGGCTTTTGCCCTTCTACTGCCTGCCGTGTCACTGCGTGCAAGTAAAGGCTATGAACAATCTCGACCTTCAGTGGTAATTGATGCAACAACCGGGGATTATGTCTCCTCTGATACGCACTTACGTACTGATGTTGGGGTTTCCGTACGTCAGCCCTTGTTTGACCTGCCCAGTTTTCTTGAATGGCGGCGCCGTGAAGCAGTAAAACAGGCGCGCGGAGAGAATTACCGGGTAAGCGACGGAGACGCCTATACCTCTGCGGTTAATGCCTATCTTTCTCTTGTGTCCAGCCGCCTGCAGGCAGATATGACGCGTGACTTTGAAACACAGCTTGAAGCGTTACTCAGCTATATAGAAAAAAGAGCCAGCGCTGGAGCAGCCAGCATTTCTGACATGGCCCGCGTACGTGCACGCAGCCAGGCAACGCTGTCGTCCCGATTGGAACAGGAGTCTGCTGTTGCAGCTGCAGGGATTGAATTTGTTCGTTTGACAAACCTCGTACCCCGCAAGGTCCGTCTTCCGGTGCTCGATGATGTTGGCGCTTCGCTGCTGCCGAAATCGTTCAAAATGGCCGTTACCACAGCTATGAAATCAAATCCGGAAATTGCTGCACTTACAGCTGAGGTGAAGGCTGCAGATATTGATACGTCAGCTGTAATGAGTCGGTTTCTGCCGCGTGTCGATGCGGAGTACACCTATAGTTATGCACTTCACGCGGGAGGAGATACCAGCCCTGCCGGCCAGACAGATAAGCGCATCATGATGGTGCTGAACTGGAGTCTTTTCAGTGGCGGAAGTGATTTACAAAACCATGTTGAACGGACGGCGCGACATAAGGAATTGCAGTACCGCCTGGACGACCAGCGCCGCCGGGTTGTTCAGTCACTGTCAGCCAATTATGCAACGCTTGCAACAACAAGTGAACGCATTACCTCCGGTTATCAGGAACTGAAGTCGATTTCCACGGCAACAGAGGCCATGTCAAAACGTATGATTTCCGGTAACCAGTCTCTTCTGGATCTTCTTGATGTCTACGACCGTTTCTACCAGGTTCGCTCCCGCCTCGTCAGTTTACATGTTCTTGAGATGAGTACGGTGGCACAGTTGGTCCGGTTAACGCATGGCACTCCAGTCGCGGCTTTCGATGTTAAATCAGAGCCAACCGTTACAGGTACGTTGGAAAGCACGACTGCACCGTCGGACACGGCCGGCGCCATGAAGATCCAGGGTGATGGCAACAGCGACAAACTTGCCATACTGAAGGCAGGCGCCCTGGGCGCCTCCGGATCGGCCAAGGGTGCATCGGCACCTCTTGAAACAGCTAAAGAAGTTAAACAATGACTGCCTAACGGAGGATTATTCATATGGAAACGCGTCATAGCGATAACGATGGCTCGGATATTTTTTGGCCCGGCTATGTAGATGCCGTTACCAATCTGGTACTTAACCTTCTCTTCCTTCTGACTATTATGACCGTCGCCGTATTCATGTTTGCCCTCGAGTTGGGGCGCGCAAGTAAGGGGGGACCGGAGAAGCCGCAGGTTGCTTCCACCAAACAGGATACTGCAGCCGTTTCTAAGGCAGCAACTGATCCTGTTACGGAAAACATCGCGTTAAAACGTGAAATCGAGCGCCTGAATATGAAGCTTGCACAGCGGGTTTTCCAAAATGTGCAGCCTGGCGGCCTGGTAAAAACTGTCGATGTAACGTCCAATGTGCCAAAGCCGCTGAATGGGCTCGATAAGTCGCTTGCAAGTGATTTCGAAATCAAAGTGCGTTTCATGGATGAAGCCGTTGCGTTTACTCCGGCAGAGCACGATCGGTTGCTCGAATCGTTGAAGTCTATCGTAGCAAGCGGAAAAACAGATATTTACGTCGAAGTGCCCGCCGGTTTTTCCGAAGCTAAGCGCATGGGGTTTTATCGAGCTATGGCTGTGCGAAATTTACTGATTGAGATGAAGATGCCCAAGGATCGTATTGATATTTCGGTGCGTGAAGTAAAAACCAATGCGAACGCCTCACTCGTAAGGGTCAGGCCGCATTGATGGGGGCTGCGCGGCTTTCCATTTACAGTAAGGCGCGTGAGTTTTTCACGGACGTATCACCTCAGCGCACCTTTGTTATGCTGCTGCTGTTCAGCAGCATAAGTGTCTTGTTGTGGGCCGGGTTTGCAAAAGTAGATATTATTGTGCGAACCGAGGGACAGATCATCCCTGCCGGCAAGTCGCAAATCGTGCAACATCTTGAAGGAGGAATTGTTCGGAAAATTCTCGTTCAGGAAGGCCAGCTCGTTGTTGCCGGACAACCGTTGATGGAGTTGTCTGATATACAGACCCGCTCGAATCTGGGACAGGAGCAGTCAAGGCTTGATGCCTTGCGTGGTCGCGAGGCCCGTCTTCTTGCCGAGTTGAATGGTCATAACACGATTATCTTCCCCAAAAACCTGAACGACCCCAATGTGATTCGAGTGGAAACCGCCGCATGGCAGGCCCGTCGCGCCCAACTTGCCGAAGAGGTACAGGTGTTGCAGGCTCAAGGCATGCAGAAGAAGAACGAACTTACGGAAACAACTTCAAAGCGGCAGAATCTGCTTGAAGAGCTGGAATTGGCAAAAAAACAGCATCAGGTGATCGATGGTCTGAGGAGAAACAACGCAGCCTCCGAAATGGAAGTGCTGGATACTCAGGCGCGCATACAACGGCTCAAATCGCAAATAGCAGAAGCAACAAATGCGGCTCCGCGCCTGCGATCCGCGGAGTCTGAATCTGAGTCACGGATGAAAGAAGCTGTTGCCCGTTTCCGTGCTGAAGCCTCTTCCGCGTTGACACAGGTGCGTGAGGAACTTGAAAAATCAAGTCACGAAATCGGCACCAACGTCGACCGCCTCGACCGGAATATCGTAAGGACTCCTGTTGCGGGCCTCATCAATAAACTGAATATTACTACCATTGGCGCCGTAGTGCGTCCCAGCGAGATATTGCTGGAAATCACCCCTAGTGATCAGCGTATTGTCATCCAGACCCGTTCAAACCCCAACGACCGTGCCAACCTGCGCCGGGGGTTGCCGGCGCGTGTGCGTGTTGGAGCATATGATTATTCAACGTACGGCACATTTGAAGGCCATGTAACCGAGGTCAGCGCAGATACGTTGAGTGATGAAAAAGGAAACCGCTATTACCGTGTGAATGTTGAAGTTGATGTATCAACCCTCATGTCACGGGTTCGCCAACCGGGTGTGCTGATGCCCGGCATGGCCGCAACTGCAGACATTGCCGTCGGCAAGCGATCCATCCTGTCATACATCCTTTCTCCTCTGCTGAAATTTCGTGACGGAGCTTTCCGTGCCGGGTGAGCTTTTCTTTTCAAACTTATACTGTCGACAACTTCAATCTAAAGAGAGAATTTTATGTTTAAACAACTCAAGATTTACTACGTTTTTGTAACACTGCCTTTTGCTTTGCTGCTGATTGGGTCTGTGGCCTTTTTTGATGCAATCAAAGGAACGATAATCCGCAATCCCCATCCGCAAATCAACTATGCCATCTTTCTTATTATCCTGTTCGGCGGAGTATTTATCGTACTCAATGCCCATCGGTTGATACGCGAAGCCAAAGCACTCGTGGAGTTTTCCGGAGCCATACGTGCCAAAACTGATTTGGCCACCCTTCAGGAAATGGCCAACCGTTATACTGTCGATATTTCCTGTTTGTTGCAGATGATTGCAGCATCGACCGGCCGCTCCATTTCCCATCAGGAACAGGTTGCCATTGAGCATGAACTGACAAACGCACGGGATCGCCTGAATCGCCGCAACGCCTTGCCGCAATACCTGACCGGCCTTTTAGTCGGTATGGGACTGCTCGGAACCTTTATTGGGCTGCTTTCAACCCTCACCGACATTTCAGTCCTGATCAGCAGCTTTGCCGATCTCGATATGAGCACGGCAAGCCCTCTCCTGGTGTTCCGTACCATGATTGAACGGATGAAAGCCCCGATGCAGTCAATGAGCATTGCATTCTCGGCCTCTATGTTCGGCTTGCTGGGGTCAATAATCCTTGGCTTGATGATGGTGGGGATACGTCGTTTACAGGGTGATATTTTCTCCTTGCTCAGCTCGGAAACTGCTCGGCACATTGAGACAGCCCTTTCACATGGAGGTGTTACGTCTGGGAGTGGGGCGACGTACACCGGAGATGAATATAAAGTTCTGGTCCGCATTGAAGAAAGGCTAGCCGAGGCGGCACGCTTGCAGCAGCGAACGCTCTCTGCTGAAATAGATGACTTTCAAAAACAGCGGGCAGATATGCTGCGCACACTGACTGAACAGACCGAGACGAGCAATAACTTCCGCAGTGAGTTGCAGCAGCTTGGCAGGCAACTCGGCACCATTTTCAATAGTATGGAAAAGGATAACGGTGAGATAAGTACCCAACTTTCCGAACTGACAGTTCATCTGGTTGGCGATGCAAAGGAATCGCATAAACTGCTTGCCATGCAGGTGGATGAGCAGAAGAGATTAAGAGATACCCTCGATTCGTATAAAATCGAAGAAAGGTTAGCCGAAGCGGCACGAGTGCAGCAGCGAGCGCTCTCTTCTGAAATAGATGACTTTCAAAAACAGCGTGCAGATATGCTGCGCACACTGACTGAACAGACCGAGGCGAGCAATAACTTCCGCAGTGAGTTGCAGCAGCTTGGCAGACAACTCGGCACTGTTTTCAATGTTATGGAAAAGGGTAACGGTGAGATGTTT
>VFJM01000389.1 GCA_009886055.1 Geobacter sp.
GTCTGGCGGCAATGCAGTCAGTTGCAGCAAGTAAAGCAAGGCTCCCCCGACCAGACAGGCAGAAGCATAGACCTCTTTCTGCAGAACCATAGGCACTTTGGCTGAAAGCAGGTCACGGAGCATTCCTCCAGCTGTAGCTGTCATAACTCCCATCATTACAGCACCGAAAAAACCCAACCTGAATTCAATGGCCTTATAGGTGCCGATCACCACAAAAGTGCCCAGTCCGACCGCATCGAAGTAGGTTAATGGATGGGTGAGGAATTTTAGCCGGTGGTGAAAGATAAATACCAATAAGGAAACTGCGACCGAAAGATAGAGGTACGTCTCGTCCTTAAAGATAAAAGGCGGGTTGTCGCCCAGCAACAGGTCACGCAGCGTGCCGCCGCCGGTAGCGGTAACAAGCCCCAGTACGAGCACACCAAAGACATCCATATCTCGGCGAATCCCGGCTAGAGCCCCTGAGGCGGCAAAAGCAGCAGTTCCCAACAGGTCTAAGGTGTAGAGCAGAGTCATTCAAACAGCCTCCGTGGGCGTGTAAAGAATTTTGTGTTAATAGATTTCGGGTTTCAAAAGATCGGCTGTGTTTTCCGTTTCTAACGCCTTCGGCCGTGACCTGCGTGGCTTTTGTTGCCACGCCAGAGTCTACGGCCGTGTTAGACCTTGTGCCTTTTTAATACCTTCCTCTTCGAGAGAAAATTGGACTGAAACAACTTCTGTTTCTCTAGACACGTCAAAAACCCAATAAACGGGCAGTGATAGTGAAGTGCGGGGCTTGATTTCAATGACCGTAAAATCAATGAGCTCTGAGGCTAATGTTTTCTTATAGGTCCTGGAAATGAGTTTCCCGTTAACCGTCAACTGTAGAAATTTGTTTCCGTATTTTTGGGTGGTAGAAGTCCGGTTTGTTATCGATATATTGCCTTCAATTATCCTTTTGCCGTTATTTAAATTTCTGAATTTAGGAGTGATAGAAGCTTTTATTTCAAGTGCCTTACTGGTTACTCCGACTGAATCGATTTTGTTAGCCCAACAGGTTGTTGAGAAACCGAACAACAGCAACAAAAATATAATCTTTGATAATGTCGGCATATTTTTCACCTTTATTCCTGGTTGGCAGTTGGCCGGAATTCAGACCGATACTTCAGGCTCCTGTTCAGCGTCAACACCGGCGATAATAAATGAGCCGTCTCGTAAAAAAGTACAAATGAATGCGGACTATATAACCGGGCATGGATTTTTGTCAAAGAAGAATGCATAATTACCGTTACTAAAGACGTTAGCTCTTAAACAAAAGAGATAGTTCCGGTTTAAAACGTTGCGTCGCTGCGTCGTTGCGTGAAACAATGATTCCGGTTCCAGTTTCTCCGACACAGGACAGTATATCAATGCCCCTTCCCCGCATCACCCATAAACGCCGGTTTGTCCAGGGCCTGCTGATCGCGGCCGCGCTGCTGCTCCCTTTTGCGACGATATCCGGCAATCCGTTTCTGCGCATGGACATAGAGGCGATGACGCTCTTTATGGCCGGTATACCGCTCAGGATAGACCAGTTTTATCTCGTGCTGCTGGTGATCCTGCTGTTCGTGGCGTCTTTCTTGCTGCTGACGGTCGTGCTTGGCCGGGTCTGGTGCGGTTGGCTCTGCCCGCAGACGGTTTTCAACGATCTTGCGGAACTGCTGGGGCGACGATTCCGCGCGAAGGTTTCTCCACGTGCTGCGCGCCTGTTCGAGCATCTTGTCGCGCTGGTCATGGCAATGCTGATCGCATTCGATCTGTTCTGCTGGTTCCTCCCCCCCCGGCAGGTAACTACATATCTTCTCGATTTTCCCGATCATCGGCTCATGTTCGTAACCTTTCTTCTTCTGACCCTGTTCGGCTATCTCAACCTGATTCTGGTCAAGCGGAGTTTCTGCCGCAGTTACTGCCCGTACGGCAGATTTCAGATGGCTCTGATGGATGCCGGTACGCTGAATCTGTCCTTTCTGGAGGAAACCCGTGATCGTTGCCTGCAATGCAACGCCTGCGTCCGGACCTGCCCGATGGGGATCGATATCCGCGCCGGCTTTCAGATCGAATGTATCGGCTGCGGGCGCTGCATCGACGCCTGCCGCGCCGTCATGGAGGATAAGCCGGGCGGAA
>VFJM01000013.1 GCA_009886055.1 Geobacter sp.
CCCGTCAGGACGGCACCCACCAATTTTCACGAAATCTTGCGGAACATAATCGGGCAGTGGTGCACTATCTCAAACAGTGATCGGTCTGGAAACTCTATTTGACCGGTTGCTGCCGTACGATGTCGATGATTGTAACCTCCGGCGGCGCAAACAGTCGCATGGGAGGACCCCAGGTTCCGGTGCCCCTTGAAACATGAATGAGTGATCCCGCCGGGGTTGTGGTGGTTCCGCAGATAATAGGGTGTTTGAGCCTGACGAGAAAATTGAACGGAAAAATCTGTCCACCATGAACGTGACCGGAGAGTTGCAGGTCGAAGCGGCCGTCACTTTCCGGCAGAATCTCGGGGCGGTGCTTCAACAGCAGGTGGAACGAATCGCGTGACACTGACTTGAGAAGAGCTGTTTCAGTGCCAGGGTCAGCAAGCGATTTTGGATTAACGGCACGATCATCAACCCCCGATATCGTTATACCGTTCGTAAGCGATATGGACCGGTTCCGGAGCATCGTAAAGCCGGCGGCACGGCTAAAGGCAACCGCCTGGGGAAGGCCTGCATACACCTCATGATTGCCAATCACGGCAAATTTACCGGAAGGTGCCGGAACAGAGGCCAGTAATACAGCCAGTGGATCGAGTTCAGAAATACCGAAGTCACGGTTCAGTTTGCCGTCAATTAAATCACCGGTTGAAACGAGAATATCAGGTCGGGCTTCCCGGATTTCTTCCAGAATCCGAGCCTGACGATACTCTTGCAACAGCAGACCGATATGTACATCTGATATCTGTACGATTCTGATCCTGGAAATGGAGGGGTGGAGCTTGGATGAGGTGATGACGACATGTTCGCTGCGGATCTGACCTGCTTCAATACAGGCATAACCGCTGGCGACCATTGCCACGATAAGTGCCATCCTGCAGGCATTCTGCGAGGATATGTATTCTGGCAGCTGCCTGGAAAGCTGATGTAGTACGAAGCGGAAAATGTGACGGAGCGTATCTGTAAACAGCAGAGTCGAGGAAAAGATAAACAGGAAGCCCATCCAGAGATAGCCCGGCCATGCGATAATCAGGGCCGTTTTTTCCATCCCCGACTGCTCTGCCATGCGAACGAGGAGCGGGATGATGGTCATGACCACCATCCAGAAAATCAGGAACCATACCAGATGCGGTCGGGGGCGAAAAGCATCACGCAGTTTGAAGAAGGCGTAAAGATGCATGCCGCCATAGAGGACAAGGAATGTTATCAGGAAAAGGTACAATCAACATGCTCCTTGACGCCACCAAAGGTCAACCGGTGGATGGGAGACGGTCCGAGCCTCCTGATTGCGTCCAGGTGAGCGGCGCTGCCATATCCCTTGTGTCCGGCGAATCCGTACCCTGGATAGGTTGAATCCATTTCGATCATTAACCGGTCACGGGTTACCTTGGCGATAATTGAGGCGGCGGCTATGGAAAGGCTTAAGGAATCGCCCTTTATTATTGTTTTCTGGGGGACGTCGCTGTCGATGGTACTGATTCCATCGATCAGCAGGTAGTCCGGTTGAGGGGAAAGCTGCTGGACGGCGGCAAGCATGGCACGGCGGGTGGCCTGCAGAATATTGATCCGGTCGATTTCGGCCGGACTCATGATGCCGACGCCAACAGACAGCGCGTGCGCCATGATGATTTCAAACAGCCTCTCCCGCTTGTCGGGGTTAAGTTTTTTGGAATCGTCAACGCCTTTTATCAAGAGCCCGACAGGCAGAATCACCGCTGCAGCCGTTACTGGACCTGCCAGCGGTCCTCGTCCAGCCTCATCGATTCCCGCCACGTAGGTAACGCCGCTGCGGTATGCCGTTTTTTCGAACATCAGAGTGTCGAGAGGAGCTGCCGAAAACAGCTCGCCTTGATGCGTCATAATCATTCCTGAATCAGAAAACCCCGCAGGAGCGGGGCTTTCTGTAAACTATTTGGCAACCGGTACGTACTTTTTCTCGCGTATCCTGGCTGCTTTACCGCGCAATTTGCGCAGGTAGTAGAGTTTGGCACGACGGACATGACCGCGAACCATGACTTCAATGTTTTCGATGTTGGGTGAGTGGAGCGGAAATGTTCTTTCAACGCCGATGCTGTTGGAAATTTTACGAACTGTGAATGTCTCGCGAACGCCGCCGTTCTGGCGAGCAATACAAACGCCCTGATACGCCTGGATACGCTGCTTGTCACCTTCGACAATTCTTACATGTACTTTTACGGTATCCCCGACCTTGAAAGGGATAACATTCTTCTTCATTTGGTCAAATTCCAGAAAATCGATGGTGTTCATTGGTTACCTTCCTCCTGTATGATGCTCTGTTAGTGAGTTTGTGTGTCTTCGCGTTCAATTCCCTTAAGTCGATCAAGCATGATTGCAGCAGCAGAACGAACCGAGAGATGGTTGTATATTCCGTTTCCTGCGATTGGTTCAAGTATAAGATCAGCTGATGCAAAACATTCTTCTGTCAATCCCCATCCGGTGCCCAACAGAAGCAGATACGGCTGATCAGCCTCCTGCAGGAGTTCTCTGAATGTCACCAGAGCTATCGAACCGGAACGTTGCGCGGCACCTGTAACCGTAATCTTTACCTGTTTACTGAATCCGCTTTGAAAGTCCGCTACCGCCGATGCCAACGTCGGAGTTACCCTGACGATATCCATTGCCTGTCTACGATCGGGGTTATAGTCAGCTCCCCATCCCTGTTGCCAGTGACCACTTATTCGTTCAGCCAGCTTTCGCTGCTCCTCGGAAGGGGTCACTATATAAAAGCGGTCCAGCCCGAATGTTTTTGATGAACGGGCGATGTCATGCTGATCAAGGTTCGTTAAAGCAGAGGTGACAACCTCGTGGTGCTTGTTGTAAACCGGATAATGAACAAGGGCAATGGCCAGATTGTTACATGCCATTGGCTTCCTCCTCCTCGATCTCCGCCAGCATTTTACGGTCTTCCCGTGTCAGCATAATATTTAGGAGCAAATCGGGTCGCAGTGCCCTGGTCTTGCGCAACGATTCCTTGCGGCGCCATTTTCTGATCAGCGCATGATTTCCCGAAAGCAGGGGTTCCGGAACAGTCAGACCTTTAAATTCGGGTGGCCGTGTGTAATGTGGATATTCCAGCAAGCCGTCACCAAAAGAGTCCGATTCAGCCGATTCGTTACTGCCAAGCGCTCCGGGAATCAGTCTGGTTACGGAGTCAACAATTGTCATTGCGGCAATTTCACCCCCCGAGAGAATAAAATCACCGAGCGAAATGTCGTCCTCAGCGTAGATCGAACGGATTCTTTCATCGATTCCTTCATACCGCCCGCACACGATGATCAGTCCAGATTTCGCCACAAGTTCCAGGGCAACGCTATGGGTGAGTCGTCGCCCGTGGGGTGATGTAAGCACAACCGTTGACGCAGGGTGCAGTGACTTTACTGACTCAATGCATGCTGCCAGAGGCCCGGCTTTCATGACCATTCCGGCACCGCCGCCGTAGGGGGAATCATCTGCAGTCTGATGTCGATCAGTTGCCCAGTCGCGGATGTTGTGCAGCGAGATGTCAATGAGCTGTTTATCTTTGGCCCGTTTGATAATGCTTTCATCAAAAGGTCCGGAAAACATACCGGGAAACAGGGTCAGGATGTCGAATTTCATAGATCCAGCAAGCCTTCAAGCGGGGTAATAATCATTTTTTTCCCCGGAATGTCAATGTGAGCAATTACATCGGCAATAGCCGGGATCAAATACTCTTTTGAACTGCCGCGCACGACATAGATATCGCTGCTGCCGGTTTCAAAGATATCAACAAGAGTGCCAAGTTCGACACCTTGATCGGTATGAACGGCAAGTCCGATCAGGTCACTCCAGTAATATTCATCTTCATCAGGAACCGGCAACTGGCTTCGCTTCAAGCAAAGCTCCGATCCGGTCAACGACAGAACCTGGTTTATGTCGGAAAAAACATCCAGCCCCATAATGAAGCTGCCGGCATGGGCAGAAACGCTCTTTACGGCATACTCACGGAGAGTACCGTCCTTCCCCTTCAGGAGAACGGTTTCAGCAGACTGCAAGCTTTTTATATTGCCGGAATAGGAGTAGACCTTTAAAAGCCCCTTTATTCCGTGGGTACCGATGATCTTGCCCACCGGAACCAATTCATCCTGATCTGTCATTTATTCTACAATCTTGAGGATTGCCTTCTTGTTGTCTTTTGTAGATACGGCATTTAGAATCGTACGAATCGCTTTAGCGGTCCGTCCTTCTTTGCCGATGATTCGTCCCATGTCATCCTTGGCTACGGTCAAACTGATGACCAGAGTATCCTCTTCTGTCTCCTCGGATGCATTTACTTGAGTCGGGTCATCAACCAGTGCCTTTGCAATGCTTTCTACAAGAGTCTTCATGGCGGTATCCTCTGCTTGCTCATATAGAGTGACCGGCGGACCGGAGGAACTGGATACGTTATGCAGTCGCTACAGGTGCCTTGTCAAGCAGTCCGGCATTCTTCAAAAGCTGACGAACCGTATCGGTTGGCTGGGCGCCCTTGCTGAGCCAGTCGGCCGCCCTCTCGGTCTTCAGTTTGACAACAGCAGGGTTCTTGGTCGGGTCGTATGTGCCAACATTTTCAATGAAGCTGCCATCTCTGCGGCTGCGTCCGTCGGCAACAACTATCTGGTAGAACGGTCTTTTTTTAGCGCCTGCACGTGCAAGCCTGATTTTTGTAGCCATTGGTGATTCCTCCTGATTTTGTACTTCTTGGATAGTATTTTTGTTAATTAGTAATTATGCATGGATTAACGGAACGGCATCATTCCCTTTCCAGACCCGCCAAGTCCCCCCATTCCTTTGAGGAGGCCCTTTGGACCAAGCTTCTGCATCATCTTCATCATTTTTTGTGCTTCAGTAAAACGTTTAAGCAGCAGATTGACTTCCTGAACCGTTGTGCCGCTCCCCTTGGATATCCGTAGACGGCGACTGCCGTTTATTATGCCATGGTTACTGCGCTCACCAGGGGTCATTGAACGGATAATTGCTTCAATGCGCCTGATTTCATTCTCACTTGGCTGGGTGCCCTTCATCTGCTTCATCATTTTGCCCATACCCGGGATCATTCCCATAATTGATTCAACAGAACCCAGTTTTTTTATCTGCTGCATCTGTGCGAGAAAATCTTCGAGATCAAACTGGTTTTTCTTTAGCTTTTGCTGAAGAAGGGTTGTCTCTTTCTCATCAAAAAGTGATTGCGCCTTTTCAACAAGGGTAAGAACATCACCCATGCCGAGAATACGCGAGACAAGCCGGTCAGCATGAAAAACTTCCAATGCATCCAGCTTTTCACCAAGTCCGACAAATTTTATTGGTTTACCGGTAACTGCTTTGATGGAAAGCGCGGCTCCACCCTTTGCATCGCCGTCCAACTTGGAAAGGACAACACCACTGATCTCAAGCCGGTCATTAAAACCGCTGGCGATGGTAACCGCTTCCTGGCCGGTCATGGCGTCAGCCACAAACAGGATTTCGCGCGGTTGTACAGCTTCATTAATCTCGCGCAGTTCGTTCATCAGGAAATCATCGATCTGGTGACGTCCGGCGGTATCGAGAATAACGGTGTCGTAGCCGTTCATTTCAGCAAATTTCATGGCACTGACACAGATGTCAAGCGGCTTCTGGTCAGCTGTCGAAGCAAAAACGTCAAGCCCAAGCTGCTTCCCTACCGTTTTCAGCTGTTCAATTGCAGCCGGGCGATACACGTCGGCAGGTACAAGCAATGGCCGCCGCTTCTGCTTCTTGAGCAGGTTGCCCAGTTTACCGCACGTCGTCGTCTTGCCGGCTCCCTGCAGCCCGACCATCATAATAGCCACGGGTGGTTTTGCTGCGAGGTCGAGTGAGTTGTCCTCGCCCCCTCCCATGATGGCAACCAGTTCGTCATGGACGATTCTGATTACCTGCTGTCCGGGCGACAGACTTGTCAGAACTTCGGTGCCAACCGCCTTGACCCGGACATTCTCTACAAAATCCTTGACAACTTTGAAGTTGACATCGGCTTCAAGGAGAGCCAGACGAACCTCACGTAAAGCCTCCTTGATATTCTCCTCAGTCATCACTCCCTGACCGCGAAGTTTTTTAAAGACTGATTCCAGTTTGTCGGATAGGCTGTCGAACATCGTAGGTTGTGCTGCTCCGGGTACAGAGTTAATCCAAAAGGGGGTCACTATAAAGGTGTACCGCCATCTCTGTCAAGAACTATTTGTTTTTAAAGCGGCATCAGGCGGGGTGGCAAGGG
>VFJM01000016.1 GCA_009886055.1 Geobacter sp.
AATCTGATCCGCAATCCAGCATAAACCCTGCAAATATGGTTAGGCAATGTGCTGCATGCCATCCCAGGGCAACACCGCTCTTCGCCAAATTCTATTCCCATGGTGAGATGACAAACCGTCATAAATATCCGATCCTGTACTACACTTTTATAGCCATGACCGGACTGCTGCTTTCAGTCTTTGCCGTCTTCTGGGTTCACACACTGCTCTGGATGTTCCGCGGCTTCGTTGAAAACCGGGAGACGGCTGCCAAGCTGGCCGCAGGTACTCATCATTATGTTCCAATCCCCGATGGGCACAAGCAGTATCGGCGCTTCAACCGCCTGCACATCTTCCTGCATATCCTGGTCATTACCAGCTTCCTGCTGCTTTCGATGACCGGTCTGCCGCTCAAGTTCAGCGGACAGCAGTGGGCAAACTTCATGATGCAATTCTACGGCGGAGCTGCAAATGCCGGGCTGCTGCATCGAGTTGGCGCCGTAATTACATTCGTTTATTTCGGGGCTGTAATTGCAATGAGCATCCATTTCCTCTTCATCAGGAAGGATATCAAAGGTAATCCGATACAGCGCCTGTTCGGCCCGGATTCACTCTGCTTCAACCTGCGCGATATCAAGGATGTGTTCTTCATGGTCAGATGGTTCTTCTTCAAGGGGTCGAAGCCGGCCTTCGAGCGCTGGACATACTGGGAAAAATTCGACTTTGTCGCGGTCTTCTGGGGTATGTTCGCCATCGGCGGGTCCGGCCTGATGCTCTGGTTCCCCGAATTTTTCGGGCTGTTCCTGCCGGGATGGGCGTTCAATGTAGCCACCATCGTCCACTCCGACGAGGCGCTCCTGGCTACCGGGTTCATCTTCACGGTTCACTTCTTCAACACCCATGGGCGACCCGAAAAATTTCCGATGGACTTCGTCATCTTCAATGGCCAGATCGCCAAAGAAGAAATGCTCGAGGAGCGTGGCGACCAATGGAAGCGCTATGAAGAAACCGGCATCACCGAGCAGTTTGTCTGCACGAAGAACAGCGGTGTGATCTATGACTTCCTGTTCAAGAGCTTTGGATTCGCGGCGCTCTTCATCGGCATTGTTCTGCTGGTGCTGATGATTATGGCCTTTCTGAGCGGCGGAGGGCACTGACAGGTATCATTTAATAAAAAAAGGGGGCTGATCAGCCCCCTTTTTTTATGTGCGCCATGCGGCCAGCGATCCCGGTGTTTCCCGGTTTCAACCGCCGATAATCAGGTTAACAGGTACATTTTTGTGTCTAATCGGCAGGCTGCTTCTGCCATTTGCCCAAAGCGATTGATTCTGCGGCGGCTGCCATTCCGAATGAAAAAACACTGAACACCAGCGGCAGTCCGTGGATTCCCATGAGGTCATACAGAAAGACCTTTATTCCACCGACAACCATGACGAGTATGGCGACATTGCGGATCTCTTTGTTCCGCCTCAGGAAGGCAAACAGGATCAGGGCAATGGCCGCGCAGTTTATCAGGACCGACTGGGAGGAGCTGAATGCATCCCGTTGCATCGGTGCGGGAAGAAGCGCGATGGTCTGAAACAGCGCGATGCGCATCATGTAGAAACCGCTTATCAGGCCGGCAAGCAGGAGCATGACCGCACTCCGGTCATGTGCATCAAAGCGGCTGAAGAACGAATATCCTTCCGTGGGCGGCCACCAGCGGCACCACTGGTACTGGTACAGGATTATACAGGTCAGGAGGCCGGCAGGAAGCATGTTGACGGCATCCATCGCTGCCGGACCGGCTCCCTTGAATGCAATCACCATTGCCACACAACAGTAGATCTGGAACAGGTAGGCTGTTACCCTGACAGAACCACTGCCCCACGTGCGGGACATAATAGCCATGCAGATGGCTACCAGGGATATGATCGGCAGGGAGATCGTGAACATCCCGGTTGCAGCCGGAAGCGCCAGCGCCAGCAGTACTCCGCAGGCAAAGGCAAACGAGCCGGCGCCGGGAGCGCCCTCGATGCCTTGCCTTGCCAGCCAGAAGGTCACCACAAGGTAGTATAGTGCGACCAATACACCAATGACACCAAGGGTCTGTTCACTTCCTCCCTGAGCACTATACACGTACATTGCTGTGGAGAACGCCCAGGCTATGTTGAGCGTGGGAAGAGCCAAATCGAATTTGGACATCTTTTCCGTGCCGCTCCGAAAGATACCGAACAGGCCAAGGATTAGATAGGTTGCAGCAAAAAAAGCTATAACCGGAAGAAACCACGAAATTGCCAATTCCGGAGGAATTGCTCTCCCCTTGCGCAGCGCCGTGACGATCTGAACTCCCCACAACTGCAGCATGACCATGGTGACGAAAAGAACTAACCAGCGCAGCCATGAACATCGTTTCAGCTGAGCGGCAAAATACCCGAGCAGATTGGCGGTCAAGAGTACCAGAGAAAGGTAGGGGAAGTAGGGATGCGGATAATCGATCGCCGCACCGGCAAAGCACATGCTCAGGATGCCGACCGAAATGGGGGTGAAAGCGTTATACTGGCGGCTGATCAGAGCCATGCCGATACCGGTCGCCATCAGGGTCAGATAGGCAGGTACAAGCGGGAGAGAATTGAAGTGGGTGTGTGTCTCAACCACTATGGACGACATCAGAATAGCCCCGCTGGCAGCGAAAATCGGAGCGAGCGGGCTCTGCTTGCCGTATCTGTACCAGCCGACGATCATCAGGACAGCGGCATACGCCATGCCGATGCCCGAGCCGATAAGTTTGTTGATCAGGCCGCTGTCGGTTATGGTGCGGAGAATCAGGGCTACGACGAGCAGAAAGCAGAGTGTGGCGAGGCGGGGGAGCAGAGAGGTGCGACTGGCCCAGTTAAGGACCTCTTCCGAAACATCGGCGATATCCTCAGGAGGATAGCCCGCGTTGTTTGCAGGAGAGGCTGTTCCGGCTCCGTGGATGGCAGCATCTCCCTCACCGAGACGTGCCGTCAGACGCTCCATCTGTTGTTCCATGGCCTTCAGGCGAGCCGTCAGTTCTTTTTCCCGGTCTTCCGCAGTCGTTTCTGGCTGTGTCATCCCCTGCCTCCTGTCCTTGTGTCCAATAAATATAACGATGTTAAAATAATCATATCCCATGTTTTTGTCAACGGTAGGATATACTCTGAAATTAAACCGATGGTTACATGCGAAGAGCAATTTGTTATTTAAAGCAGAAAATCATTTTAGATTGTATTGTTACCGCCTTCATGTTACCAAAGAATGTTTTTAATTCGTGTCGACCTGTCGCCGCTTAGTAAGCTTCCTATGGTTTATGCAGAAAATGTCCAGTATCCGAGGAGGAATTGAATGGAGCCGGTAAAAGAAGTTAGTGCTGAAAAATATTACATGAACGTCATCAGCTTGCTGGGGATGCTCCTCTCTGCGATCTCGGCCCTGGTGATCGTGCTGTTCATGGCTTTGCAGGCATTCAG
>VFJM01000135.1 GCA_009886055.1 Geobacter sp.
CAATCGCAGGCGAAGGTTTCAAATCCCTTGCAGAAGGCGATAGAGTAACTTTTGAAGTAACAAAGGGTCCGAAAGGGCTTCAGGCCGCGAACGTAACAAGAATTTAAGGCCAGCTTCGCTTCAAACCCGAAAACCCCGGATACTCTCCGGGGTTTTTTTTTGGATTTAATTTGCCGAAGGAACATTCGGCGGCGAAACGAATCCCGAAACGAAAATTAATGGTTAACGCCCCGTTTTGAGCGTCATGCTGGCGCTTATCAGATACTGGTAGGCGGTGTCGAACACGATAATCTGCAGGAGATATATTGCGGCAAAGGCGACAAGAGGTGACAGATCCAGCATGCCGGTGTCGGGCATATGCCGACGGATACGGCGCAGTACCGGGTCCGTAACGCGATAGATAAAATTAACGAGCGGGTTGTAGGGATCGGCGTTAACCCATGAAACAACAACGCTGGCCAGCAGAATGTATTTGTAAAGTGTCAGGAGCCCGCCGGCCAGTTCAACCAGTTTGGCCAGCGCCAGCAGTATGTTTGCGAATAGAACCATCGGTGTGCTCCCGAAGAAAGGGTAAAATCGGCTTCACTATGCCTTAATGCCCTGGCAAAGTCAAAACAGAATCGGACATGGCCGGTACGTCCCGGAATCGCCGTTGTATAAAAGTCGGGAGATTGTTGTCCTACGGGAACAGGGGAAACAGATTATGAACAAAAAACTGACGGCTCTGCTGCTTTCGGCCCTGGTGCTGCCGGGGCTCGGGCAGCTCTATCTTGGTCGTAAAATAGTCGGTGGGATCATTCTCGTACTCGTCAATCTGGTGCTGCTGCTGGCGCTGTTTGTCCTGCTGCGAGGGCTTTCACCGGTGATCGCTTCACAGATTGCCGGCGGGACGATCAGCATAACTCCATCCGAAGTCACGAAGGCACTTGAGGGAGCAACCGGTTTTGGCAAAGCCGTTCTTGCGGCGTTTTGCGTATTATGGGCGTTTTCTGTTATCGACATCATACGATTCAAAGGAGAACGGTAGCCTGCTGTCGTGACCGGTCTTGACAAACAGCGTTATTTTGTGATAAGAGTGAAAAGGTTTATTTAAAATGAAATTCGCCCGCCAAAGGTGAGCGGAATCGGGGAAACAATGATCATTTCAAAAATCATCGGAAGCGGTTCATGTCTGCCGGATCGGGTGATACCCAACAGTCATTTCGATTATCTGGTTGAAAATGCAGACGAGTGGATTTTTTCCCGCACCGGCATTCGCGAGCGGCGCTTTGCCCATGCCGATCAGGCCACCTCTGATCTGGCCTCGGTTGCCGCAAAAAATGCGCTGGATGCCGCCGGCATTGACGCTTCCGAGATCGACTGCATCATCGTCGGCACCTCAACGCCTGACATGAGCCTTCCTTCGACCGGCTGCATTGTCCAGGAGAACATCGGTGCCAAAAACGCCTTTGCCTTTGATATCAACGCAGTCTGTTCCAGTTTCGTCTACGCGCTCGAAATTGCCGACAACTTTATCAAGTGCGGCAAATACAAGACCGTCATGGCCATTGGCGCCGACACCTACTCCAGGATTCTCGACTTCAACGACAAGACCAGTTGCCCGCTGTTCGGCGACGGTGCCGGCGCGGCAATTCTGAGCAGCGGCGGTGACGCAACCAACGGAATCCAGCACACCTACATGCGCAGTGACGGCGCGGGGTGGCCGCTGATTCAGGTCCCCTCTTCCGGTTCGCGCAAGCCGGTTACGCCCGCTACGATAGAGGCCAATGAAATTTTTTTCCAGATGGCCGGCAAGCAGGTCTACGTATTTGCAACCGATGTCATTCCCGACATTATCAACACCCTCTGCGCGAAAGCCGGCATCACTCCGGCTGATCTGGATTACATCATCCCGCATCAGGCCAACGTGCGCATGATCGACTTCATCGCCAAAAAGAGCGGTTTCCCCAAGGAACGCTTCCTGCTCAACCTCGACCGCTGCGGCAATACCTCGGCCGCCTCGGTGGCGCTGGTGCTGGATGAAAACCTGCGCAACGGCACGATCAAGCCGGGGCACCTGGTGCTGGCCATGGGTTTTGGCGGAGGCCTGACCTGGGGCGGGTTACTGCTCCAGTTTTAGTCCGCCGATACCTTCGTCTGTTTCTACATATGTTAACCGATGAGTTTCAAATGATGCCCACAGCTCTGCCTGCGGGCATTTCTGTTTCCACCCTCCGTGGAAATTGTCTGCCGCCAGCAGGAGCCCCCCCGGTGCCAGCAGCCGGGCCAGATTACCCACCGCCCGGTCCGCATGCTCTTTTTCATGGATGATCGGGCCGCCCAACAGGCCATTGCAGAGGATCAGATCGAATCGCCTCTTCTCGCCACCCGGTTTGTCATCATTCTCCCGG
>VFJM01000146.1 GCA_009886055.1 Geobacter sp.
CGACCGGCATCACCCGGCTTGGACATGCCATCCAGATGGGTGCGTTTGCCGATGTAAAAAACGCCGAACGGTTTACGGCTAGACTTCAGGCCAAGGGGATCGAAGCGTTCTATTTCCGCAAGGACAACGGCGTCTACGCCGTCCGCTTCGGCGACTTCCCGAGCTGGGAAAAAGCCCGTGCTGCGGCTAAGCGACTGGTGGCCGAACACCTGATTGACAGCTATTACATTGCCCCCCCCAACGAAGTCGTCTTTAGCCGCCCCAAAGGGACGGGATGGCAAAAACCGCAGCCCGACGAAATCCGGAAGCCTTCCCCGCCCCTCCAGCCGATCGTCCCGGAAGAGGTCATTGAAAAGCCCGCTCCCAAACCGGTAAAAGAGAGTAAGAATAAGGATATGGGGGACATTGCCGCCCGCACTGCCGAACGTTTTGTCGGCATACCCTATCGCTGGGGTGGGAACAACGTGGTGGAAGGCATGGATTGCAGCGGTTTTGTACGGGCGGTCTATAATCTGTGCGGGCTCAGCATTCCGCGGACCTCGAGCGACCAGTTCAAGGCCGGCGATTTGGTGGTTAAAGACGATCTGCACGATGGCGATCTGGTTTTTTTCGGATCTTCAGCGGATAAAATCACCCACGTCGGCATTTATGTCGGAGGGGGGAAATTCGTTCACGCCCCGCGCCGGGGAGAAGAAATCCGCGTGACGGCAGTCAATGAAAGTTATTTTGAGAAGCGTTTTGTGGGAGCACGACGGTATTTTTAGTACGTTACGGAGAATAACACATGGCAATCATCAAACCATTCCGGGCTCTGCGCCCACCTAAAGATCTGGTCGAGAAGGTCTCCGCCCTTCCGTACGACGTGATGAATGTCGAGGAGGCCTGCGCCATGGCGGCCGGAAACCCGAACAGTTTTCTGCACATTTCCCGCCCTGAAATCGATCTGCCGGGGGAGATTGATCCGCATGCTGAGTCCGTTTATCTGCAGGGGAGGCTGAATCTGGGCGAATTCATCCGGCGCGGGGTCTTGACGCAGGACAGTCACGACTGTTTCTACGTCTATCGCCAGCGGATGGGTGCCATCAGCCAGACCGGCCTGGTGGTCTGTGCCAGTGTCGATGACTACCAGTCCGGGGTTATCAAGAAGCATGAGCATACCCGGGCCGACAAGGAAGAGGACCGGGTCAAACATATCGACTATCTGGATGCCAATGATGAGCCGGTCTTCTACCTCTCCCGCTCCTGCGAGGAAGTGGAAGGGATCATCGAAGGGGTCACCAATGGCGCGCCGGAATATGATTTTATATCTGACGACGGGGTTGGCCACACGGCCTGGATCATCGCCGACCGGACCTTGATCGACCGCCTGATAATTCTGTTTGCCGCCATTCCGAAACTGTACGTCGCCGACGGCCACCATCGGAGCGCTGCAGCGGGACGTGTTCGCGAACTGCGGCGTGACAAGAACCCCGGTCATACCGGCAGTGAAGAGTATAATTCGTTCCTTACGGTCATTTTTCCTGAAAACCAGCTCAACATCATGCCGTATAACCGGGCTGTCAAAGATCTGAACGGCAGCAGCGGTGCCGAGTTCATCACCAGGGTGGGGACAAGCTTTGAAATAATCCCCTCCCCTTCTCCCGTCATTCCGGCAGAGCGCCACCACTTCGGCATGTATCTGGACGGCCGCTGGTATCGTCTCCATGCCCGTCCGGCAATCGTCAACGAGAAGGACACCGTCGGCAGACTTGATGTTTCAATTTTGCAGGATTCGCTCCTGTCCCCGCTGCTTGGCATTCACAACCCGCGCACCGACCAGAGAATCCACTTCGTCGGCGGCATACGCGGCAACGAGGAACTGGTCAAACTGGTCGATTCAGGAGAATACGCCGTGGCGTTTGCCCTCCATCCGACGTCCATAGCCGAGTTGATCGAACTGGCCGACCAGGATCAGATCATGCCCCCCAAATCGACCTGGTTCGAGCCGAAGCTGCGGAGCGGGCTGTTCGTGCATCAGCTCTCCTGACCTGCCGCCATACACCGTACACAAAAAAACCTCCCGGACTCTGAAAGCCGGGAGGTCTTTTTGTGTACACAATGAGTCGTAATTACTGTTATCTCTTCATCGCATCATCCATCAGCTTGTAGGCACAAAACTCACCACACATCGTACAGGCGCCGTGATCGGATACCGGCGAGTTGGCCCGGTACTCGCGGGCCTTGTCCGGATCCATCGCCAGGGCGAACTGCCCTTCCCAGTCGAGCTTTTTCCTGCATTTTGCCATCGCAATATCCTTCGCCATGGCCCCTTTGACCCCCTTGGCGATATCGGCGGCATGGGCGGCGATACGGGTAGCGATGACGCCATCACGCACATCCTGTACATTCGGCAGACAGAGGTGTTCGGAGGGGGTCACGTAGCAGAGAAAGTCGGCTCCGGCAGCGGCCGCAATGGCACCGCCGATGGCACAGGTGATGTGATCATAGCCCGGAGCAATATCGGTCACGAGCGGCCCCAGGACATAGAACGGTGCACCGTGACAGAGGCGCTTCTGCAGCTGGATATTGGTCTGGATCTGGTTGAGCGGCACATGCCCCGGCCCCTCGATCATGACCTGCACACCAGCGTCCTGAGCGCGCTGGGTCAACTCGCCCAGCAGGATCAGCTCATGGATCTGGGCCCGGTCGGTCGCATCGGCCAGGCAGCCGGGACGGAAACCATCCCCCAGCGAAAGGGTCATGTCGTACTGCTTGGTGATCTCCAGCAGCTTGTCGAAATGTTCAAAGAGCGGATTTTCCTTGTTATTGTAACTCATCCATTCGATCGTAAAGGCCCCGCCGCGCGAGACGACGTCCATCAGGCGCCCTTCGTTCTTCATCCGCTCAACAGTGCCGCGGGTCACACCACAATGGACGGTGATAAAATCGACACCATCCTCCGCATGCTTGATGATCCCGGCGAAAATGTCGTCAACCGTCATATCGACGATGGCTTTGTTCTTGACCCGCACCGCATCCAGAGCGGCCTGATACAAAGGCACACTGCCGATACAGGCGTTCGTTTCGGCAATGATCGCCTTTCTGATCTCGTCCACCGGGCCGCCGGTGGAAAGATCCATGATGGCATCGGCACCGTATTTGACCGCCGTGCGGGCTTTTTCAAGCTCCTTTTCCATATCGGTATCGTCTGATGAAGAGCCGATGTTTGCGTTGACTTTGGTGCGCAGCCCGGCTCCGACGGCAAGCGGGGTGCCGTTGGCATGCTTGATGTTGTGGCAGATGACGATGGTGCCGGCGGCGATGCCGTCACGGATGAATTCGGGAGGGACACCTTCCGCTGCTGCGGCAATCTGCATTTTTTCGGTGATGAGGCCTCGGCGGGCGTATTCAAGCTGAGTCATGTGCATAATCCTTTTACTTTAGTTCTTGTGCTGCCAGAAAGTGGTTAACCGGGCTATGCCCCTTACCCAGCGATCGGGCAAGACGAATAGCAGAGGTGATGAATGTTTTCGACCGTTCAACCGCTGTCAGCAACGGTTCCCCCTGGGCAAGCAGGGCGGCGATAGCCGAGGCATAGCTGCAGCCGGTACCGTGGGTGTTGCTGGTGAAGATCCGTTCGGAACTGAAATGATGATACCGGCTGCCGTCAAAGAGGATATCGGTGGAGAGCCGACCGGTCAGGTGCCCCCCCTTGATAAGGACGTTGGCCGCGCCCAATGCGTGCAGGTCGCAGGCTGCCCGCTCCATCTCCGTCTCATTTTTTATCGCTCTCCCCAGAAGACGCTCCGCCTCCGGAATATTGGGAGTCAGCAGATAGGCCATCGGCAGCAGTTGAAGGCAAAAGGCCTGGACCGCTTCGCGTTCGAGCAGCGCTGCCCCCCCCTTGGCTACCATGACCGGATCGATTACCATAGGTATATAAACCTGCCGCTCCCCGAGCCGTTCAGCCAATACCGTAATTATGGCCGGAGTATGCAGCATTCCGGTCTTGATGATATCGATCGGAATATCGGATAATACGGTTTCAAGTTGATCAGATATAAAGCTCGGCGGCAGGCCATGGATTGAAGAGACACCCCGGGTATTCTGGGCGGTCAGAGCGGTCAGCACAGTGGCGGCGTAACTTCCAAGCAGGGTAATCGTCTTGATATCTGCCTGAATACCGGCCCCGCCCCCGGAATCACTTCCGGCAACACTCAATACGGCTCCGCGCGGAAAAGGGCGGACACGATTAAACAGCAGTAAAAGTTCTGCAGCCGCAATGTCGGGTCGCGGACTCGAAAGTACCGAAGAAATAACGGCCAGCGCGTCCGCACCGGCATCGATCACCCGACATGCACTATCGGCAGTTATCCCGCCGATAGCCACGATCGGGATCTTTATCGTACCACGGATAGACTCCAGCCCTTCAACTCCGGGGAGATGCGAGACGGTCTTGCTCCCGGTCGGGTAAATCGCACCGAAACCTATATAATCGGCACCATCCAGCTCTGCACGAACCGCTTCATCGAGATTATGAGTCGATTTGCCGATAACTTTACTCGGCCCGAGCAGCGCCCTGGCTTCTGCAACGGCGCCATCATCCTGTCCCAGATGTACGCCGTCAGCATCCAGCTCTTTGGCAAGCTGCAGGTCATCGTTGACAATAAACGTCGTGCCAAAGCGGGTACAGAGCCGCTTTAACTCGCCTCCTTCCGCTACACGCTCGCCATACGCTTTGCCTTTGGCACGGTACTGCAGGGTCGAGACTCCGCCTCGAAGTGCCTGGCAGACCCTGTCAATGAGGTCGCCCCCCTGATCTGTAATCAGATAGACCCCGGAAATATCAGGCGCTTGAGAAGCCTTATTGACGACAAGGCGAAACGGTCTGGTATCACTCACGCAGATATTCCTTGCTCCGACAAACTGGATAACTTCTAACGTACCAATACAAAAAAACCGCTCTGACGTACGACATCAGGCGGCTGGATAAAGGTTACATCCTGCAAGCCGCTTTCCTACGCCGGAATTACCCGGGTCAGGTGCAAAGGGTTCCCGCTGTGCGAAAAAGAATCTTCAGCATCAGACGGATCTCAGTTCAGGTAAACTCCCCCAGGGCCTTGTTGGATTGGAAGAGTACTGCAATGGAGCAACAATGTCAAT
Source organism: Geobacter sp. (assembly GCA_009886055.1). Taxonomy (GTDB): domain Bacteria; phylum Desulfobacterota; class Desulfuromonadia; order Geobacterales; family Pseudopelobacteraceae; genus JACRCG01. The sequence goes on from VFJM01000146.1 coordinate 5,143, forward strand.
CGGTACAACCATATTTCTCTTTCGCCGCTTCCACGTCGGACTCGTTTTGCCTTAATCATGCCGGCTGAGGTGAATTGAATAGCCGGACAGATGGATTCGGCTGCAGTGCAGCCTCAATAGATGTAGGGGATCAGTTTTTTTACGTTCTTCCGGTACGCGGCATACTCCGGGAATTTCTCCGCCAGCAGGCGTTCTTCATACCGTGATTTGATGTCGAAAAAAACGAAGAGCAGCAGCGCGTAGCCGACGGTCAGCCAGCTGTTCAGCCACATTCCCCAGCCAAACGCCATCAGCGTTATGCCACTGTAAATGGGATGACGCACAAGTCGGTAGACGCCGGTGACAACCAGCGTCGCATGTTTCTTCGGAATTGGCAGAGGGGTGAGATTCCTGCCCAGCTTGACCGAACCGGCGGCAGCGAGAAGGATGCCCGCCAAGAATAAAAAGCCGCCTCCCCTGGTGCCAATCCATGTAAACGGAGTGCTCCACACCGCCACCCCCCGACAGGTATGAGGGCCGAAAATCAGCAGTAAAAAGAGGCACCCCTGAACAACCAGATACCACTCACCCCGTGAACCTTTCCACAATGGTTTACGTGTCACTGCTTCCTCGTCAACGGTAGTAGTATCTGCCCGTACAGATTGCACTCAACGTGACTGAGCCGTTGCCAAAAGCACCGGGAAGCTTCGATCCCCTTTTACGACATTCGTGGCAGTAGCGACAGAAACGGAAGAAAAACCGGCTGTTTCGAGCATGGTGGAAA
>VFJM01000248.1 GCA_009886055.1 Geobacter sp.
CGGTAGATGGGGGAGGGTGCCGGGCCGAGGATCTCAACCCGGATCTTCAGTTCTGTTTTAAGCTGTGCCAACGTACGGGCGGTGGTGTCGGCCTGTTCGGAGACGTTCTGTTCCGACAGACCGGAAAGGGCAAATGCCGCCAGAAACGCGAAGGGGGGATAGCCGGCCTCCCGGCGAAACTCCAGCTCCTGCCGGTAAAATCCGGCCGCATCATGTTCCGCGGCAGACCGGATCGCATAATGCTCCGGGTCAAGCGCCTGTACAACCACCCGCCCGGGGTTTTCTCCCCGCCCGGCCCGGCCGATGACCTGCGACAGCAGCTGGAAGGTGCGTTCGGCGGCACGGAAATCGGGCATTCCCAGACTGGCCTCGGCGTTTACCACCCCGACCAGCGTCACTTCGGGAAAATCATGTCCTTTGGCAATCATCTGGGTGCCGACCAGGATATCGGCGCTTCCGTCGTTCATCCTTGAAAGCAGGCGCTCGTGACTCCCTTTGCCGGAGGTTGTGTCACTGTCCATCCGGAGAATCCGTGCCGTCGGCAGCAACTCTTTCAGGCTCTGTTCCAGCTTTTCAGTTCCGGCGCCCAGCTCGTTCAGCGTTGTTCCGTTGCATGATGGACAGGTGCCGGGCGCAGGAACGGCATAGTCACAGTAATGGCAGAGACTTTGCCCCCTCTGGCGGTGGTAGGTCAGTGTGACGGAGCAGTTGGGGCAGGTCAGCGGTTTCCCGCACTCCGAGCAGACCAGAAAGGTGGCAAAACCCCGGCGGTTGAGAAAAACAATCGCCTGCCGCCCCTGCTCGTACGTTTCCGCCAGGCCGGCCGACAGCGCCCTGGAGATGGTCTCTTTGACCCCCTTCATCGCCACCAGTTCGACACGCGGCATCGGGCGACCTTCGACCCGCTCCGGCAGCTCAAGCAGTGTCAGGCGGCCCTCACCTGCAGCATGGATGCTGGTCACTGAAGGCGTTGCCGAACCGAGCACGACGGCAGCCCGCTCCATTCTTCCCCGTACCAGTGCCAGGTCGCGGGCATTGTACCGAAGCCCTTCCGACTGCTTGAACGACGCTTCATGCTCTTCATCGACGATGATGATGCCGATGTTTTCCAGCGGTGCGAAAATTGCGGAGCGGGCACCGATGACGATCCGCGCCAGTCCGCGCCTGATGCGGCGCCACTCGTCATAGCGCTCGCCATCGGAAAGCCCGCTGTGCAGGATGGCAATGCCGCCGCCAAAACGGGCCTGAAATCGTCCGGTCAACTGCGGGGTGAGGGCGATTTCAGGAACCAGTACCAGTGCATTCTTCCCGAGTTCGAGAGCATGGAAGATGGCCTGAAGATAGACCTCGGTTTTGCCGCTGCCGGTTACGCCATAGAGGAGAAACGGAGAAAACTGCTGCCGGTCAAGGCTGAGCGTAATTGCGTCAAGAGCTCCCTTCTGATGTGTGTGCAGGCGTCGCGGTTCGTCACGTTTCACGAGGTGATCTTTGAACGGATCACGGTATACTTCGCGTTCTTCCGCCCTGCTCAATCCGAGTTCGGTCAGCCGTTTGAGTTGCGGACTGCAGGCTCCGAAGCGTTTGCGCAGATCCGCTGCCGAAATATCGCCCGCTTCCCGGATGACCGCCAGTATTTCCAGCGCTCTGGAACTAGGCTGGCGGGGGGAATCCACCACCGGGCCGGGGAGATAAAACTTCTCACGGCGGGCAGACTTCCCTCCGGTCAATGCGGCCTGTTCACCGGAAGTCCCTTTGCGGGTTTGAATATTGATTCCTGCCGGAAGGGCCGTTCGCACTACTTCACCCAGCGGATGCTGGTAATATGATGCGGTCCAGCGGTAAAACTCCAGCTCTCCAGCCGTCCAGAGCGGTTCGCTGTCCAATACCTCTATGATTTCTTTCAGGTTGGAAATCCCGGACCCGGCTGCACCCCCCAGAATATAACCGGTCAGCTTCCGGTTCCCGAACGGGACCAGGGCGCGACGGCCGGTTAGCGCCGTTTCCCGCAGCCGCTCAGGCACTCGGTAGTGAAAGGTTTTTTCCAGGTACAGCGGGATGGCGACTTCAATGATATGCAGTGGGTCTGTCATGCGGAGAGCAACTGTTGTGCACGGGGAGGCATCGGGTTCTGTTACCAGTACTTCTTGGGCGGTTCTGTCTTGCCTACGATCCTGATTTCGCTGTCTATCACCTTGAACATAACGCCAGCCTCGTTGATCCAGGCATCACCCTCGTCCAGAGGGGCCGGCACCTCACGTCTCCCCAGAAAAACCTCTTCGTCGTCGATAAAAGCGAACCAGTCCAGCGCTCCGGTCATCCAGATTCGTGTATTCAGTGCCATGGTTATGTCCTTGTAGGGGCAACTCTTTGTGGTTGCCCGGATTGTGCGGATGCAAACATGGGCGGGCACAAGTCCCCCCCTACGAAAGTCGTTGTTTAAAGTCTTCGTAGCCGAAGCTGCGCACTACCTTCAGCTGTTCCGTTTCAGGCTCGAAGGTGCAGATATGCGGGTGTTGAATGCCGTTGAAGGTGGTGGTCTTGACCATCGTGTAGTGGGACATATCGAGAAAAGCGAGCCTGTCACCGGGATGGAGCGGCTCTTCAAACGACCAGTCGCCGATTACATCTCCTGCCAGGCAGGATGCCCCCCCAAGCCGGTAGGTATGGGGTTTCTCGCCGGGATCGAAGCCGTTCCAGATACCGGGGCGATAGGGCATCTCCAGGATGTCCGGCATATGGCAGGTGGCCGAGACATCAAGTATGGCGATATCCATGCCGTTATAGACTATGTCAAGCACCTCGCCCACCAGAATGCCGGTGCCGATGGCGACCGCCTCGCCAGGCTCCAGGTATACTTCCAGATCATACTTCTCCTTGAAGTATTTCACCAGTTCCACCAGTCCGTCGATGTCATATCCTTCGCGGGTGATGTGGTGCCCGCCGCCAAAGTTGAGCCATTTCATTCCCGGCAGAAACTCGCCGAACTTTTCCTCGAAGGCCCTGGCGGTCCGTTCCAGCGGTTCAAAAAGCTGTTCGCAGAGTGTGTGGAAGTGCAGCCCTTCGACCCCGCTCAGGAACCGTCCATCGTCCCCTGAGCGGAGTCGAAGGGCGAACTCCGAATACGGAATTCCGAGGCGGGAATTGGCGGCGCAGGGGTCGTAGATATCGGTATGCCCCTCTGAGTGCTCCGGATTGACCCGCAGGCCGATGGAGACGCGACCCCGCTCTTTTTCCCACAGCGGACGGAAGCGTTCCAATTGGCCAAAGGAGTTGAACACCAGATGGTTGGAAATCCCGAGCAGCTCGACGACGTCGCTCTCCTTGAAGGCGGCGGCGAAACTGTGCACCTCGCGGCCGAATTCTTCCCGCCCCAGCCGCGCCTCCCAGGGGGAGCTGGCGCAGACACCGTGCAGCGTCTGGCGGATGAGGGGGAAGACGCTCCACATGGAAAAGGCCTTCAGTGCCATGAGGATTCTGGCGCCGCTTTTCTGCTGAACATGGTCAAGGATGGCCAGGTTGTGGCGCAGTCTGCCAAGGTCCACCACATAGGCGGGGGAGGGGGCGAGCTGGAGGATTGTAGGGATATCGATACCGGTCATAAAGAATACCAGATAGTAGATTGAGGTAGAGAAAGAGAAAGAGATGGAGATGGACAAAGAAGATTCACTATCTCTTTCTGTGAACGCAGCGAACGGATTTCTCTATCTATAATTCAGGCCACTGGCCGCCGTCGACTACCACCGTCGGCAGACCCATCGGACCCAACACATCCAGGAACAGCTCCGGATCAAACTGCTCCATGTTCCAGACGCCGGGTGCATGCCATGTGCCGGTCAGCATCATGATGGCGCCGACCACGGCCGGTACGCCGGTGGTGTAGCTGATGGCCTGGGACTGTACTTCTTTGTAACAGGCTTCGTGGTCGCAGATGTTGTAGATGTAAACCTGTTTGCGCTTGCCGTCTTTCATGCCGCGGGCGATGACGCCGATGCAGGTCTTTCCCTTGGTCAGCGGTCCCAGCGAGCCGGGGTCGGGGAGCAGCGCCTTCAGGAACTGGATCGGCACGATCTTCTGGCCGCCAAATTCCACCTCGTCGATACGGGTCATGCCGACGTTCTGCAACACCTCGAGGTGCTTCAGATAGTTGTCGGAGAAGGTCATCCAGAACTGGGCCTTTTTTATGGTCGGGATGTGCTTGACGAGCGACTCCATCTCCTCATGGTAAAGGCGGTAGATGTTCATCGGGCCGATCCCTTCCGGGAAATCGAAGGAGTGTTTCGTCGTCAGGGGAGGGCTCTCGACCCACCCCCCGTTTTCCCAGTGGCGGCAGACCGCGGTCACCTCACGGATATTAATTTCCGGGTTGAAGTTGGTGGCAAAGGGCTGACCGTGGGAGCCGGCGTTGGCATCGATGATGTCGAGCTCATCCACCACGTCCAGATATTTCTTGGCGGCCAGAGCGGTGTAAACGTTGGTAACTCCCGGATCGAACCCCGAGCCCAAGAGAGCCATCAGCCCCTTTTCCCTGAAACGCTCCTGGTAGGCCCACTGCCATGAGTATTCGAATTTTGCTGTGTCGAGCGGCTCGTAGTTGGCGGTGTCGAGGTAATCCACTCCGGTTTCCAGGCAGGCATCCATGATGTGCAGGTCCTGGTACGGGAGCGCCACGTTGATCACCAGCTTTGGCTGCTCCTGTCTGATCAGAGCCACCAGTTCCGGCACGTTATCGGCATCCACACGGGCCGTTTTGATGCTATTGTTCAGCTGGGCGGCAATGGCATCGCACTTGGACTTGGTGCGCGAGGCCAGCGTGATCTCGCTGAAGATGTCGCGCCGCTGCGCGCACTTGTGGGTGACAACCTGGCCGACGCCGCCGGCTCCGATGATTAGGACTTTGCTCATAGTATCATTCCCCCAGATAGGTATAACCCAGCAGTGTTCTGTCAAGCAGTTCGATAAAGTGACTGCTCTC
>VFJM01000251.1 GCA_009886055.1 Geobacter sp.
ATGCTCGAACGTCTGCAAAAAATAATATCCGCCGCCGGAATCACCTCGCGAAGGGCGTCTGAAGCGCTGATCCTTAATGGCCAGGTTGCCGTCAACGGCGTCGTGGTAACCGAATTGGGGAGCAAGGCGGATCCGTCCAAAGACACCATTACGGTGGATGGAAAAGCCCTTAAAATCAGCGCGCAACGCCTCTATATCCTGCTCAACAAACCGACCGGCTATATCACCGCCCTGAAAGACAGTCAGGGACGACCTCTGGTTACCGATCTGCTGAAGGATGTCCCGGAGCGGGTCTATCCGGTGGGACGCCTGGATTACAACACCGAGGGACTGCTGCTGCTGACCAATGACGGAGAGTGGGCCAACCGCCTGATGCACCCCCGCCATGAAATAGAGAAAGAGTATCATGTCCGGGTACGAGGCAAGGTAATCGATCAGCAGTTGAAACGCATGGCGGAAGGGGTCGAGCTTGAGGACGGCAAAACCGCACCGGCAGTCGTGAACCTGGTGAAGAGCGGCGAACAGAACGACTGGATATCGGTCGCGATCCATGAAGGGCGCAACCGCCAGGTACGCAGAATGTGTGAAGCCGTCAGCCTGTCGGTGGTGCGCCTCAAGCGGATTCGCTACGGCTCTCTGGTGCTCGGCACGCTCAGAACCGGAAAATTCCGCTTCCTGACCGATACCGAAGTACGCGAACTGGCCGGCGATCCAGCCTGGAACACGCCGGTGGAACCTCCGAAGCGGGAAGAGCGTACACACACCCGAAAAACGTCCCCACATGTCACAACTGCCCCGGGCAAGGCGCATCAAAACGAGCGAAATCGGGGATCAGTTCCGAAACCTGCACACAGAAAACACTAATCTGATCATATTCAGGAGGAACTGTCAGTGGAAGAAGGCAGCAGTAGAAAGTCCGGTTTTATCGAACGCGTCAGCCGTTTCGTAACCGGACGCAAAAGGACAACCGAACAGGATATTAACGATTTTATTGAAGCATCCGAAGAAGAAGGCCTGGTTAACGAGGAAGAGTGCGAGATGATTCGCTCAATTTTTTCCCTCGGTACGACAATCGTGCGGGAAGTCATGGTAACCCGTACTGAAATGGCCTGCATCACCGTAGATGCCACCGTGCGGGAACTGCTGGACACGATCATCGCCTGCGGCCATTCCAGAATCCCGGTATACGAAGATTCAATCGACAATATCATCGGCCTGCTGTATGCCAAGGATCTCCTCAAACAGTGGGGCACCGATGAAAACCACCTCTCCGTTCGCGAAATCATGCGCGCCCCCTACTTTATCCCCGAATCCAAAAATCTGGAGCAGCTGCTGCAGGAATTCAAACGTAAACGTGTTCATCTGGCGATTGTCATTGATGAGTATGGCGGCACGTCCGGCCTGATAACGATTGAAGACCTGCTGGAACAGATCGTGGGGGACATTCAGGACGAATATGATAGCGAGGAGTCCCTTCTGACAATTAACCCGGACGGCAGTATAACCGCCGACGGACGTCTCCCCGTCGAAGAGATTGAAGAGCATTTTGACATCCAGATCGAGCGCGACAAGTTCGATTCCGTCGGAGGGCTCGCCTTCCACTTGAGCGGGAAAATACCGGCGATCGGAGACACCATCGAGGGCGCCGGACTATGCCTGAAAATCCTTGACGCCGATCTGCGGCGGGTGAAAAAGGTCGGCATCAGCCGTATAACCGGCGCTCCGGCAGAAGATTCGGGGCGTGAGTGAGCACCCTGATCTCTTTTTCAAGGTTCAAGCAGCTGTTTGACCGCCGGGGGGTGCTGGCAATCGCCAGCGGCATCCTGATCGCCCTCTCCTTCCCGAGTCCCGGCCTCTCCTTCCTGGCCTGGATCGCCCTGATCCCGGTGCTGATAGCCCTTGAAGAGAGTTCGCCCCGGGAGGCCTTCCGCATCGGTCTGACCTGCGGCATTACCGCATACGCATTCATACTTTACTGGCTCAACATCGTCTTTACCCAGTACGGTCATCTCCCCTGGTCCGTCAGCATACCGGTCTATCTGCTGCTGGTTCTCTGGCTGGCACTGTTCTACGGCCTGAGCACACTCATTGCCCGACTGGGGGAACTGATAGGCATCAAGGCCGCCTTTACCCTGCCGGTCGCCTGGGTCGCCTTTGATTTCATCCGCTCCTTTCTCTTTTCCGGCTTTGCCTGGGCCATGCTCGGTCACTCCCAGTTCCGTACGCTGCCGCTGATACAGATTGCCGACCTGGCGGGTGTCTACGGCATCACCCTGCTGATCGTTCTGGCGAATATTGTCCTGCACCGCGCGCTGCGTGCGGTTTCCGGCGCCGGTGTCCGCTACCCGATAAAAAGCGCGGTTGTCCTCCTGGCCCTCCTGCTCGGCACTCTCTTCTACGGCTTCAACCGTTTGAACGGATCGGAAACAACCCATTCAAAGCCGCTGCGGGTGGCCCTGATTCAGGGAAATATCCCTCAGGATGTCAAATGGAGCCCGGCGTTTCGCCAGCAGACGATTGACACTTACGAGCGCCTCACCCGGGAAGCGTCCAAAGGGGGGGTCGACCTGATTGTCTGGCCTGAAAGTGCCGTGCCGTTCTTCTTTCAGGATGAACCGCTCCAGGCGGAACGGATCAGGAGCCTTGCACGGGAGCTGAATGCCTGTCTGCTGTTCGGAAGCCCGGCCCATGAGCTCCGGAACGGCAGGAGCACATTTCTGAACAGCGCTTTTATGGTATCTCCGCAGGGCGAGACGATCGGGCGCGCCGACAAGCTGCATCTGGTACCGTTTGGCGAATATGTACCGCTCGGGAGCATCCTGACCTTCATTAACAAGATTGTCGTCGGGATCGGGGATTTCGCCCCCGGTGAGCGCGCGGTTCCTCTGGACACCGGGAGCACGAAACTCGGTGTTCAGGTCTGTTATGAAGTCATCTTTCCGGAACTGGCACGCCAGTACGTCCAGGCCGGTGCCCGAGTTCTGGTGGCAATCACCAACGATGCCTGGTTTGGGCGGTCATCGGCCCCCTATCAGCACCTTGCCATTTCGACCTTCCGCGCGATCGAGACCCGCACGCCGCTGATCCGCGCCGCTAACACCGGAGTAACCGCAATTGTCGACCAGAACGGCCATATCCGCACCATGACCGGCCTGTTTGTAGAAGCGTACCGCACCGGCGAAATCCAGCCGGGGAGCGGTCAGTCGCTCTACCTCACGATCGGAGACGCCCCGGCCTGGCTCTGCCTGCTGCTGACCGCCGGCGTCGCCCTGCTGGCGTGGATCAAACGAAAAAACATACTTACCAAGGAGCAATAACCATGTACCGTGAAGAAATTGCGCAAGTGAAGGATTGTGAAGAGCGGATCGCCAAGCTTCGGGGGGCTCTTTGACGTAGATGCCAAACGTGAATCGATCATGGAGATCGAATCGATAATGGCCGTTCCCGGATTCTGGGACGACACAAAGAAGTCACAGGAAATCATCAAGAAACGCACGACGCTGGAAAAGGTTGTCCAGATGTGGGACGGCCTCGTCCGCCAGACGGAAGATATCCGCGTAATGATCGAGCTTGGCGAAGAGGCTCAGGATGCCGACACCCTGACGGAGGTTGGCGAAATGACCGCCAGGCTGATTAAGGAGGTCGAGGCAGCCGAGTTCCAGCGCATGCTCTCCGGCCCCCACGACCGCAATTCCTGCTTTATCACCATAAACCCGGGTGCAGGCGGCACCGAGTCGCAGGACTGGGCCGAAATGATCCTGCGCATGTACCTGCGTTACTGCGAGAAAAAGGGGTGGAAGACGGTCATCACCGAATACCTGGCCGGAGATGAAGCCGGGATCAAATCGGTGACCTTCAACGTCAGCGGCGAGTACGCCTACGGCTACCTCCGGGCGGAAGCCGGCATTCACCGCCTGGTCCGCATATCACCCTTTGACAGCAATGCCCGCAGACACACCTCCTTTGCCTCGATGTACGCCTTCCCGGAAATTGAAGAGGAAGATATCGACATCAAAATCAGCGACACCGATCTGAAGGTGGACACCTTCCGCTCCGGCGGCGCCGGCGGTCAGCACGTCAACACCACCGACTCGGCCGTCCGCATCACCCATATTCCCTCCGGGATCATCGTCGCCTGCCAGTCCGAGCGGAGTCAGATATCCAACCGCGGCACCGCGATGAAGGTCCTGCGGGCCAAGCTGTACGAACGGGAGGTAGAAGAGCGCAAGGACAAGGCCTCGGAAATTGCCGCCGAAAAGAAGGAGATCGGCTGGGGGAGCCAGATCCGCTCGTATGTGCTGCACCCCTACAAGATGGTCAAGGATCTGCGCACCGGCGTCGAATCAGGCAACCC
>VFJM01000334.1 GCA_009886055.1 Geobacter sp.
AAGCGCGCCGGTAAAGACGAAGCTCTTCCCGGTGAAGCGGCCGCCGACCTTTTTCTGCTCGACGGCGGGCGTTACGCCCGCCTCCAGCATGCGCCGGATGACGGAGATATTTCCCTGGTTGTCGAAGAAGGTTCTGATGCTCTGCGCAACCGTCGCGCCGATGTCACGGATGCTGACAAGCTCCTCGAAAGTGGCCTGCTCCAGGTTCTCCAGGCTGCCGAAGGCCTGGGCCAGCGACTTGGCTGTGCGTTCCCCCACGTGACGGATGCCGAGGGCGAAGATGAAGCGCCCCAGATCCCTTTGCTTGCTGTTTTCGATGGCGGCAAGAAGGTTTGACGCCAGTTTTTCGCCCATCCGCTCGAATTTCATCAGGTCGTCCCGCGTCAGGTAATAGAGATCGGCCACGCTGGAAACCAGCCCCAGCGACAGAAGCTGCTCGATGAACTTTTCCCCCAGCCCCTCGATGTCCATGGCGTTACGCGCCGCAAAGTGCATGATCGACTCACGGAACTGGGGGGGGCAGGCCAGCCCCATGCAGCGAACCGCCACCTCGTCCGCTATCCGGACCACCGCCGAGCCGCATTGCGGACAGTGCTCCGGGGGAAGGGAGGGTTGCTCTGCTCCGCTGCGCTTCTCCGTCAGCACCCTTACCACGGCCGGGATGACGTCACCGGCCCGTTCCACCACCACGGTGTCGCCGACGCGGATGTCCTTGAGAGCGATCTCGTCCCAATTGTGCAGTGTGGCGCGGGAAACCGTGACGCCGGAAATCTCCACCGGCCTCAGCTGAGCCACCGGGGTGATCACGCCGGTTCTGCCGACAGAGTGGAGAATCTCTTCAACAACGGTTACCGCCTGACGCGGCGGAAACTTGCAGGCGACCGCCCAGCGGGGAGAACGGCTCTTTTCGCCCAGTTCACGCTGAATGGCAAATGAGTCAACCTTTATGACGGTGCCGTCGATCTCATAGGGGAGCGATTCACGCTGCCGCTGCATCTCTTCGTAGAATGCTACAGCCGCCTCGATGCCGGCGGCCGGACGCACCAGCGGATTAACCGGCAGTCCCCAGCCGGCTATTGATTCAAAAAAATCCCGTTGTGACTGGAAATCGGCACCTTCGGCGACTCCAGGGGCATAACAGTAGACCGAAAGCGGACGCCGGGCGGTAATGCGCGGGTCGAGCTGGCGAAGTGACCCGGCTGCCGCGTTGCGCGGGTTGACAAACGGCGCATCGCCATTTTCTTCCTTTTCACTGTTGATCCGGCGAAAGGCTTCCAATGACAGAAAAACCTCGCCACGGACTTCGAGCAGGTGAGGAATCCGGTCGCCCGAAAGACGTAGCGGAAGAGACCGGATGGTGCGGATATTCTCCGTTACATCCTCTCCGGTAACACCGTCGCCACGGGTTGAGGCGACCGTCAGAAGGCCGTCCGTGTAGACCAGTTCCACCGCCAGACCGTCCATCTTGGGTTCACAGACATAGGGAATCGGCTCTTCCGGAGGCAGCCCCAGGTTTTTTTTGACACGCAGATCAAAGTCCCTGATTTCACCGGCATTGACGGCATTTTCCAGGGAGAGCATGGGGAGGCGGTGGGTAACGGAGGAAAACTTGTCGAGTGCGGCGCCGCCAACCCTCTGGGTCGGCGAATCGGAGCTGAC
>VFJM01000328.1 GCA_009886055.1 Geobacter sp.
AGAACGCTTCCGGCCAGCGGAAAACCGAACTCCTTGGTGGGAAGAGTGCCGTCACGCAGGGCGGCAGTGACCTTGCGATCAATCTCCAGAATTGCGGAACCGGGGTTCTTCAACTCTTCAGCGACAACGCCGTTCAGAGCACCCATCTGGCAGAGCAGTTCACGCATATTGGGGGCTCCGGCTCCGCTGGCTGCCTGATAGGTCATGGAGCTGATCCATTCAACAGCATTGGCGCGGAAGAGTCCGCCCAAAGCCATCAGCATCAGGCTGACGGTACAGTTGCCGCCAATGAAGTCTTTCTGACCGCTGGCAAGCGCCTTGTCGATTACGTTTCTGTTGACCGGATCCAGGATGATGACGGCATTATCTTCCATACGGAGCGTGGAAGCAGCATCGATCCAGTAGCCGTTCCACCCCTGCTTGCGCAATTCCGGGTGAACCGCCTTGGTGTAATCCCCCCCCTGACAGGTGATGATCACGTCGAGCTTCTTAAGCTCGGCGATATCCGAGGCATCCTTCAGGGTGCCCGCATTCATGGGCGCAGGCTGTCCAACCTGGGAAGTAGTAAAAAACAGCGGTTCAAAGCCCAGAGCAAAATCGTTTTCCTCCTGCATCCGCTGCATAAGAACCGAACCAACCATACCGCGCCATCCGACGATTCCGACTTTCATTGTTGTATTCCTTTTCCTCTGTTAATTTTGATCGAAAACTTGATAGGTTGTGATTTTTGTGCACGATCAAGGCTGTCGAGGGATTGGGAGGAGGCGTAGCAGCGCTACGCCGCACAACTAATCCCGAAGACTTACGCAGAGATTGCGCAAAAGGCGCAACCTACAGATTTGCGATTATTGCCGCGCCCATTTCCTTCGTATTCACCAGCTTCTCGCCATCCTTACTCTGGTATATATCGGCCGTCCGGTACCCCTGATCAAGTACTTTGACCACGGCGCTGTCAATGGCATCCGCAGCATCCAGCAACCCGAAAGAAAACTTGAGCATCATCGCGGCCGAGAGAATCTGGGCGATAGGATTGGCAATCCCCTGACCGGCGATGTCCGGGGCTGAACCGCCGGATGGTTCGTACATACCGAATGTCCCCTCTGCCAGCGAGGCCGATGGAAGCATTCCGAGCGAACCGGTCAGCATGGCTGCCTCGTCGGAGAGGATGTCGCCGAACATATTCTCGGCCAGGATCACGTCAAACTGTTTGGGCCATTTGACAAGCTGCATGGCGGCGTTGTCAACATACATATGAGACAGCTCAACGTCGGGATACTCTTTGGCAATTCCGTTCACCACGTCCCGCCACAGAACGGAAGAGGAAAGTACATTGGCCTTGTCAATGGAGCAGACCTTTTTATTGCGCTTGCGGGCAGCCTGGAAAGCGACGTGGGTTATGCGCTCTATTTCGGGGACCGAGTAGCGCAGAGTATCAACGCCGACCCGGTTACGCCCTTCCCCTTCGATACCTTTCGGCTGGGAGAAATAAATGCCCCCGGTCAGTTCACGGATGACCAGAATATTGAAACCGCCACCAATCACCTCTTCCTTGAGGGACGAAGCACCGGTCAGCGAGGGAAATATGATGGCCGGGCGCAGATTGGCATAGAGGCCGAAGATCTTGCGAAGCGGCAGCAGGGCTCCGCGCTCAGGCTGCTCGTCCGGCGGAAGAGTTTCCCATTTCGGTCCGCCAACCGAGCCGAACAGAATAGCCTCAGAGGCTCTGCAGATATCAATCGTACTCTGCGGAAGCGCCTTCCCTTCGTTGTCGATACCGGCTCCCCCCACATTGGCAGGGGTACGTGTAAAGGTCACGCCGCATTTCTTCTCTACCGCATCAAGAACATTAAGCGCTTCAGCCATTACTTCAGGGCCTATGCCATCCCCCGCCAGAACCGCTATTTTATACGTTTTCCCCATAATTCCCCCAAAAGTTCACATCAGAATCTCAATCTTGTAATAATAATTTTCACAGCACTGTTTTGTCAAACTAAAAGCACACGCAACGATCAAGGCACTAAAGCCTGTAACTGAACCTTGTCAGCTGTTCCCCGCACATATTTCAGCAGGCCATGAACCGGAAGAGGCGCGTTACCAATAGTAAGCAGGCCGGCCGGATGCCGTTCTGTCCGGCACCCCTGCCAACTGCCGCGGCGGGTCAATTCGTTGACAATGGCGTACCACATCTGGTTATTCTTCAGCCCCCACCGCGGAGCGACGCATATATCCAGAGGAGCGGAGCCATACAGGCGCTGGATGGTTATTCGTGGCGGGAGCAGCTCCAGAAAGTCGGCCACCGTTGCGATGTATGCGTCCAGAGTCAGTGGCGTGAACTCCCCCCGGCGGTACAGCTCAGCCAACTCTGTCCCCTCAACGGCATGCAGTTGGTGCAGTTTGAGCGAATCGATCGGCAGGGCGGCCATAAGATCGGCAGTTTTCAGGAAATCCGCCGCACTCTCCCCCGGAAAACCATGAATCAGGTGGGCGCAGATGTCGAAATTCCGACCCGCCGAACGGTTGACCGCCCCGATGAAATCCGCCAGGGTGTGGCCACGGTTGATGCGATTCAAAATGGCGTCATCCATCGACTGCAGTCCCAGCTCCAGACAGACATATTTTGTCCGTGCGATCTCGGTCAACAGATCAAGAGCTTCATCGCTCAGCGAGTCGGGGCGTGTCCCGACCGAAATACCGATCACATCCGGATGGTCAAGGGCACGGCGGTAAAGCTCTGACAACAGTTCCACCGAACCATAGGTGTTGGTGTATTTCTGAAAATAGATGATGAACTTCTCGGAGCCGAGCCGGATACGGTGATACGCCATCCCCGCCGCCATCTGCTCCTCAAGCGGCAGTGCCGATTGAGTCGCTTTGGGGGAAAACGAGACGTTATTGCAGTAAATGCAACCGCCGGTCCCCTTGCTGCCGTCACGATTGGGGCAGGTGAAGCCGGCATCGACGTTGACCTTGCTGATCCGGTAGCCGAAGCGGCGGCGCAGATAGCCTCCGTAGGAGTTGAGGTGAAGTTGTGGGTGGAGTCGTTCGTCAGGCGCGTTGGGCATACTCTTCGATCTTTTTCAGCATGGATGCGGCGGCGACACGAGGGTCGGCGGCGGCCAATATGGCGGATATGACTGCGACACCCTGGATGCTGGCAGACAGCGCTTCAGTGATGTTTGCCAGCGAGATTCCCCCCAGGGCAATAACCGGTATCTCCAGGGCAGAGGCGGCAGCTGCCAGTTTACTGACGCCGCACGGTTCGCCATAGGCTGCCTTGGAGGGGGTGGGGTACAGCGGGCCGAAGGTGACGAAATCAGCACCGTCAGCCTGGGCACGGAGAGCCTCGTCAATGGCATGAGCGGAGTAGCCGATAACTTTACCCTGCCCCAGCACCCGGCGGACAACGGCCACGGGGAGGCTGTTGACGCCGATATGAACACCATCGGCCTCTATCGCCAGCGCGATATCCAGACGATCGTTGATGATAAGGGGGGCATTAAAATCGGAGGTGAGACGCCTCATCTCTAAAGCCAGGCGGTACAATTCATCGCTGGAGAGATCTTTTTCGCGCAGCTGAACTGCCCTGACGCCCCCCTCAAGCGACCGGCGCACCACCTCTGTCAGTTGTCTGCCGCCGGTCCGATGCCGATCGGTGATCAGATACAGGCTGAAATCTGATATCTGCATCAAGAGTACGGTAGTTAACCGATCAGACCGTCCAGCGGACTGGAGGCGTTGGCGTAGAGCTTGCGGGGAATGCGGCCGGCCTTGAACGACAGTCTGCCGGCGATCACCGCCAGCTTCATCGCTTCCGCCATGGCGAGCGGGTCCTGCGCGCCGGCGATAGCGGTATTCATGAGGACTCCGGCACACCCCAGTTCCATGGCGATGGCGGCATCGGACGCCGAGCCGACACCGGCATCCACGATGACCGGCACGCTGACATTTTCAAGAATGATACGAATATTATACGGGTTGCGGATGCCGAGTCCGCTGCCGATCGGGGCTCCCAGCGGCATGACCGCGGCGCAGCCGAGGGCCTCCAGTTTTTTGCAGACGATCACATCGTCACTGCAGTAGGGGAGGACGGTAAAGCCCTCCGCGACCAGAATTTTTGCGGCTTTGAGCAGCTCTTCATTGTCCGGGAACAGGGTTTTTTCATCCCCCAGTACCTCCAGCTTGACGAAATCCGACATGCCGGCCTCGCGGGCCAGACGGCAGGTGCGCACCGCCTCGTCGGCCGTGTAGCAGCCGGCGGTGTTGGGAAGAAGGGTGTATTTCTTCAGGTCTATGTAATCGAGCAGCGACTCCTTGCTCCGGTCAAGATTTACCCGCCGTACTGCCACGGTGATAATCTCGGCTCCGGACAGTTCAAGCGCCCGGGCGGTCTGTTCAAAACTGGCATACTTACCGGTCCCCACCATCAGGCGTGAAGTGAACTCCCGGCCGCCAATGATCAATTTGTCCGCACTCTGTGTCATACCGGTTATCCTCCGCCAACAAAATGAACTATTTCGATTTTATCGCCATCCGAAAGGAGCTGTTTTTCATAATCGCCCTTCGGGATTATATCGGCATTCAGCTCAACCGCCACCCGTTCCCGGCTGATCCCGAGCTGTTGCAGCAGTGCCCCGACCGTGCACCCATCCGCAGTCTCAACAGAATCACCGTTCAACACAATCTGCATGTCACCTCCGCAAACAAAAAAAACCGCAGCAGCGGCTTGTTCAAATACATCAGTCGGTCGCGCTTCCCTACGCCGGCATTACCCGGATCAGGTACGAAGGGTCGCGGGTATACCGCTCTCAGTCGAAACTCCCCCAGCTAAGCTTCAAAATAGACGATTGCCGCTGCTCTGTCAATTCTATTTTACTCCGCTTGATGTGACTGTTCTGAGCTTTTTTAGTACGTTAAAAATGATTTCTGCGGCTCTGTAGCAGAAATCATTTTGTGTGCGTACGCATCCCGTTTATAATCGTCAGGCACGTGCAGTGACCAGATACAATGACATTTTTTAACACATGCCCTGCTATCTATTGAAATTGTTTTATATTTCTGGCATGGTGGCCGGCATTTGCATGATTTGTTCTTCCAATTCGGGCATCGGGGGACGGCAGAGTGGCAGACAAACGGGACATCAGACGCATCAAAAAACGTATTTCGCTCCGTTTTGGCATCGATGAAGCCGTCAGAGTCGCCTTTACGGAAGACATTTCCATGACCGGCATGTTTATTAAGACCCCCAATGTCATCACCCCCAACTCCAAGATAATAATTGCGTTTGTGCTCCCGGAAGGTTCTAAAGTCGAGCTTGAGGCGCGGGTCATGTGGGCCAAAAAAGTGCCGCAAAACATCTTCCATCTTGTCAAAAAAAGTGGAATGGGTGTTCGTTTTCTAAGATTTCATTCCGGCAAGGATGCCTTTGATGCTTTTTTCGAGAGCATCGTGACACTACCCCAAAACGTTGCAGGAGATTCTAAGCCATGTGCAGGAAAATATTCATAGGGGCGACAGGACAGCATTGCGGAAAGACGACCATCAGTCTCTCGTTGATGCATCTTGCCCGGAAAAAGTATGCGCGGGTCGGCTTCATGAAGCCGCTCGGTCCCAAATGGATCGAGTTTAACGGTACAATCGTCGACAAAGATGCCGCCATGTTCTCCACTGTTTTCGGCGTCGAGGAGGATGTAGCTCTCATGTCTCCGGTGACACTGGCCCCGGGAACAACCCGCCGGTTTCTTGACGGCGAGATTGACGCGGCGGCACCGCGCAGGGCGATCCGTGCTGCCTGCGATGAACTGGAAAAAAAGTATGATTTCCTGATTATCGAGGGTGCCGGGCATGGGGGGGTCGGTTCCGTCATTGGTATGAACAACGCCCAAATTGCAGCTGATCTGAACGCTCCTGTTCTGCTGGTGACCGGAGGCGGAATCGGTAATGTCATTGATGCTGTTGAACTCAATCTGGCGCTCTACCAGCGGGAGAAGGCCGACGTGCGCATCATAATGGCCAACAAGCTGGTTGCGGAAAAAAGAAAAGACACCCTGGGATATTTACAGAAGGCCTTTGCCGGAAGCGGCATCATGGTGACAAGCGCTTTTGACTATCTCCCCACACTCGCGGATCCGACACTGCTTCATGTCTCCGAGCTGCTCGGGTTGCCGCTTCACGGCGACTCTGCTGAACGGAGCCGCCTCTGTCATACCATTCAACTCGGCGCGGCCTCTTCGCAGATTGTCATCGATCACCTGGAAGCATCGACCCTGCTGATTGTGACCAGTTCGCGCGATGAACTGCTCGTTACCGCTTCATCGTTGCACCACATACCGGAGTTCAAGGCGCGCCTGGCGGGCCTGATTATTGCCGGCCATGTACCCGTGTCCAAGATAACTCAGCGAATTCTGGATGACAGCAACATCCCCTATATCCGCATCAAAGAGGTATCCTCGGAAATATTTTACCAGCTGCGGGAACATGTTTCAAAAATCGGCCCCGAGGATCGTGAAAAGATTGAGCTGATAAATTCAATTGCGGAGCGTTATATTGACTTTGAAGCGATCGATGCCATGATCTGACCGGCTTTCCCTCCCGTAAATCCGCCAAAATTTTCTGAATTCAGTAAATGACTTATTCTGTCATGCCCCAATGATATACTCCACCCATCACGTTACATGGGGGGGAGTATATGGAAGCAATCATGATAGCAGGCGTTGCAGTTGTGGCGGTCAGCGGCTGGCATTCAGCCCTCGATCTCCTGGCAGACATGGGGATCAGGATCAGGACGCGGAGTGAGATGAACTCGGAGAGGAGCGGTATTCCCCGTTCCTGCCGCGTCCCGGCGCAGAGACGTGTCAAGCAGATGGCGGGGGTGAACATTTGAGAGGGCTTTCAGCAGGCTGCTCTTGACGTGCGGAATATCAGCCTGCAACTCTTTGAGCAGCCGTTTCATCCGCTTGCGCTGCATGTCGGCGGTGCCGCAGACCGGGCAACAGCAGCAGACTACCGGCAGTTCCGCCTGGCGGGAAAACGTGATGATATCTTCCTCGGCGAGATAGACCAGAGGCCTGATTACGGTAATAATGCCGTTGTCGGCCAGCATGGACGCAGACATCGATTTGAGTGAACCGACAAAAAACTGGTTCAGCAGCAGGGTCTCAATAAAATCATCCTGATGATGGCCGAGCGCGAGTTTATTGCACCCCATCGCCTGGGCGGCTTCGTAGAGCGCTCCCCGCTTCAGGCGCGAGCAGATCGAACAGTATGAAGAGCCGGGACGGCGCTTTTCTTTGATAATGGCGTAGTGCTCACTTGGCACCATCCGATAGGAGAAGCCGTTCTTCAGGAAGAACTCTTCGATGACATCGGTGCGGTAGCCGGGGTAGCCGGAATCGATATTGACTGCGACCAGCTCAAATGGCACCGGGGCTCTCCTGCGCAGCTCTTCCAGCACGAGAAGCAGCGTGTAGGAATCCTTGCCGCCGGAAACCGCCACCGCGATACGATCACCCTTCTCGATCAGGGCGAAGTCGGCTATTGCTTTGCCAACACCATGGCGCAGCTTCCTGAACAGCTGATTATCCTTGAATTCAGCGGCCGGTTTTTTCTTTTCAGAACCGTTCACCGTTTCAAACCCGTTCAAGGAAATCCCGCACCAGCGGGGCGAAAGTTTCATACTCCAACAGAAAGGCGTCGTGGCCGTATGACGAAGTAATCAGATGGTATTCGGCACGTTTCCCGAGTTCCTTGCAGCAGGCGACCATCTCTTCAGTCTGATAGGGGGGATAGAGCCAGTCGGAGCTGAATGCATAGAATTGAATCGGCGCCTTGACAGTGCTGAAAGCCTCCGCCATAGATTCATACCCCCAGGCGACATCGTAGAGATCCAGTGACTTGGCAAGATAGAGAAAAGAGTTGGCATCGAAGCGATCGACAAAGCTGTATCCGTTGTAATTCAGATAGCGCTCGACCTCGAACTGGCCGAAGAAATCGAACTGGCCGTCCCGGGCTGAAAAGCGGCGCCCGAACTTGGCGTTCATCGATTCGTCGGAAAGAAAGGTAATATGCCCGATACCGCGGGCCAGAGCCAGGCCGTCCTTGGGATTATGCTTGTATTCACCCTTGCGCCAGGTAGGGTCATTAAAAATTGCCCAGCGGGCGATGGCGTTGAGCGAAATAGCCTGCGGTGAAGGGCGCGGGGTCGTGGCCAGCACAATAGCCGAGGCAATGCTGTCAGGATACTGTGTCGCCCACTCCAGAGCCTGCATGCCGCCCATGCTCCCCCCCATGACCGTCAGCAGTCGCTCAATACCAAGGGCGTCGATCAGCAGTTTCTGAGCGCGCACCATGTCGCGAATGGTAACCACCGGAAAAGAAAGGTTATAGCGTTTGCCGGTTTTGGGATTGTTTGAGGTGGGGCCGGTAGATCCGAAACAGGAGCCGATGACATTTGAGCAGATAACAAAATAGCGCTCGGTATCGAGCAGGCGGCCGGGGCCGACAATGGCATCCCACCACCCCGGTTTTGTTTCCGACGCGTTCCGTTTCCCGGCCAGATGTGCATCGCCGGTCCAGGCGTGCTCAACCAGGATGGCGTTGGTTCTCGATTCATTAAGCGTACCGTACGTTTCATACGCCAGTGTGATCGGTGCCAGTATCCGCCCGCTGTCAAGCCGAATGCCGGATTCAAAGGTTTTGTATTGTTCTGTGATGTACCCTTCTGACATAAAAAAACCCTTCGCATCACATGAGAAGGGGCTGGTTAAAAAAGCGCAGCACACCTCTCATCTTTGCCTTTCGGCAGGATTTAGCACCTGGCGTCATAATGACCGGTTGCTGTGGCTTCGCAGGGCCTTTTCCCTCCACCACTCTCGATAAGCAGGTTTCGTTTTGAGACGATACGAAATAACGCCGTATTTTGTCAATAAAATTGAGTACACGCCGCGCCGCCGCATCCCCCCGTCCGGCACTCAAATTGAGTAGAAAACAACCTTGTTTTCTGGTATATGTTCTACTTTCTATTACTCACACTCGGAGTTTCTCATGAAACGATTCGTCACTGGTTTGCTTTTTGTTGCCGGAACCATGCTCGGCTGTGCCCAGAACCATTTTAATATCCCGGCCGAAACTTTTGCCGAAAAAGTCAAGGTGCTCGGGGTCGCACCGATTTTCATCGACGCTGATTCCGACATTGTCTATCCCCAAAAAGAGCTGCTGATACCGCTCATTTCTGATCTTAATCGGAAATACGATCCGCTGCTTGTTCGTAAGCTCCAGAGCACCGGCAACTACTATGCGGTTACTCCGCTGGCTGACGAACCGCAACAGCTTTTCAGTACACTGATGGCACGCCGCGAAAAACGGGATGATGCCGGTGTCCAGTACAATAAATACTTCTGGAAGAATGATGAAATAGGTGCCTACATAAAGAAAAACCGCCTGGATGCCGTCATGGTGGTCGTCGTAAGCGGACTGACCCAAACCAGTAAAATCTATTCCAGCAATCTGCTGACGTCACTCGAAACAAACTACGCTTTTTTGACGATGACCGCCCAGATTCTTGGCCCCGACGGCACCGTTTTCTGGGAGTTTCCGAATTTCCGCGGACGGCTGTTCCCTTACTACCCGCTGGTCAACCTTCAGTATCCCGATTTCAGCGAGTCCGAAGCAAATCAGTCCAGACAAACAGCGGTGCGCTTCAAGTCCCTTGACGGTATTCGCCGCACTCTTGAGCAGAAAAGGAGCGACTGGCTCCTCCGCGAAACCCCGGAGCCGGAAGTCTACGGGAGATTGTTTGATGAGATGGTCTCGCTTGCCACACATTCTGCCGGCAAGAAAACAACAGGAGCATCAGTTGACGGCAAACCGCTGCCGCCTCAGGACGACTCCCTGAAACCGGGCGAAACTCCGGTAAAAGCCGTCCCGGCCGGGGCCGAACCGGCTCGATCTCCGGCACCGGCTCCGACTGTTGAGGCGCCTGTCCAGGTACCAGCGCCAAAAATCGCTGTTGAGACGCCGGCTAATCCGTCCACCGGCCCGATCGAAATAGTTCCGGCTACCGAAAGCACCCGCTAGCCTTTTGTTTTGACATGGCAACCGGATTTTGCGATAATTGCTCGTTTGCTCTTTTGTCACGACTCTGAACCGGAGTGATGCGCAGCGAAGCTGATTCAACCGTCTGCTTACCCCTGATAAGTAAAGAACGTGCATAAACGATATAAAAGGACACATGATACTATCGCCCAGCGACATAGCGCTCCCCCGGGGCGTAAGCGATTTCCTCCCGGAAGCGGCCGCAAAAATCGACTACATTGAAAGTCGTCTGCTGCGCGTCTTCGAATTATGGGGTTTCCGGCGCATCATTACCCCAAGACTTGAGTATGAAGACGTACTGGCCACCGGCATGGGCGAAGAGCTCAAGGGTAAAACCTACCGTTTTGACGATCGGCAATCGGGGAGACTGCTTGCCTTGCCTCCCGATATAACCCCGCAGGTTGCTCGCATTGCGGCCACCCGCATGGCCACTCTGCCGCTGCCGCACCGCATCAGCTACAGCGAGCGGGTGTTGCGCCAGACCGAAATCCAGGCCGGCCACAGTCGCGAGATATTCCAGACCGGCGTCGAGCTGATCGGGCTGGACTCCCCTGAGGCTGATGCCGAGATGATTGTCATGGCGATCGAAGCCATGCAGGTATTGGGGCTGGACAACTTCACGGTTGATCTCGGGCAGGTCGAATTCTGCCAGGGGGTCTTCCAGGCTTCCGGTTTGAACGGGGATCCGCTCCTGCAGATGCGTGAAGCGGTGTCACGAAAGGACAGCTCGGCTGTTGCATCCCTCCTCAAACTGCATCCGGTTTCTCCCGACTCTGCGCGCGAATTACGCGCGCTGCCGCGTCTGTTCGGAGGGTGTGACGTACTGAAAGCGGCACAGAAAATTGCCTCCAATCCCCGGTCGCTTGCCGCTCTCGAAAATCTGAGGCAGGTTCTGGAAATTCTTGATATTCACGGCGTCACTGATTTCCTTTCGATCGATCTGGGGGAAACGCGCGGGCTCGATTATCACTCCGGCATCACCTTCGAAGGTTTTGTCACCGGTTTTGGCGTTCCGGTCTGCAGCGGCGGACGGTACGACAATCTGACCGGACGGTACGGGTACGACGCGCCTGCTACCGGGTTCACGTTCAATCTGCTCAATCTGCTGCAGACGGTCGAACGCCGGCCGGAACTGCAGGGATGCGCCGCCACTGATTTTCTGCTGTTCAATACCTGCAACGACCGGCGGAACGTGTTGCAGATTGCCCGCCAGCTCCGTTCCATGGGGTATACCACCGCCCGCGACATCATTCGCCGCGACTACGCCCAATCGCTGGAATACGCTAAGAAAATGAATATCCGCTGCATGCTTGTTATCGGTGACGATCAGGAACCGTACCGGGCCGTTCGCAGCCTTGATGGATGTACCATCCCGATCGAGAGCAGTATGATTGCACGGCCGGGACTTATGAACTATATCGAAGAAAGCCAGGGAGAAAACTGAACATGGCAAACGTAGTCGTTGTTGGCGCCCAATGGGGCGATGAGGGCAAGGGTAAAGTCGTCGATATTTACACTGAACATGCAGACGATGTCGTCCGCTACCAGGGGGGGAACAATGCAGGGCACACTCTGGTGGTAGGCACCGAGAAGGTCGTCCTTCACCTGATCCCTTCCGGCATTCTGCACGAGGGGAAACGCTGCATTATCGGTAACGGTGTGGTCCTCGACCCCGAAGTGTTCATCAAGGAGATCACCAAGCTCAAGGAGTCCGGCCGGATCAAGGACGATGCCTGCCTGCTGCTGTCCGAATCGATGCACATCATCATGCCGTACCACAAGCGGATTGACATCGCCCGTGAAGCGAAAAGCGGCGACAGGAAGATCGGCACCACCGGGCGCGGCATCGGCCCCTGCTATGAAGACAAGATCGGCCGCCGCGGGATCCGTCTGATGGATCTGATCGACGCCGACACGTTTGCCCGCAAACTGAAAGAGTTTCTGGTTGAAAAGAACTTCCTGCTGGAAAATTTTCTGGGAGAGCCCCCCTGCAGCTATGACGAAATTTTCGCCGAGTACCAGGGTTATGCCGAAGTCCTGCGCCGCTATGTCGCCGATACCTCCCTGATCCTCAACAACGATCTCAAGGCAGGAAAGAAGGCGCTCTTTGAAGGGGCTCAGGGGACGCTGCTCGATATCGACCACGGCACCTATCCTTTCGTCACTTCGTCATCGACCTGTTCCGGTGGCGCCTGTACCGGTTCCGGTGTCAGCCCGCGCGAAATTCACGAAATAATCGGCATATCGAAGGCGTATGTAACCCGCGTAGGCAGCGGCCCCTTTCCAACCGAACTGAATGATCATTTTGGTGAAGAACTCCGCAGGATCGGCGGAGAATTTGGCGCGACGACCGGTCGCCCCCGCCGCTGCGGCTGGTTTGATGCGATGGTGATCCGCTATGCCGTCCGGGTGAACGGCCTGACCGGCATCGCCCTGACCAAGCTCGATGTACTGTCCGAATTCGACACCATCAAAGTCTGTACCGGCTACACGTGTGACGGGAAAACATTGGAGACCCTGCCGGCCCAGCTGGAACTGTTTGAAAAGTGCCAGCCGGTCTACGAGGAACTTCCCGGCTGGAAGCAGGATATTACCGCTGCCCGAACCTTTGAAGAGCTTCCGGCAACCGCCCGGTCGTACGTGCGCCGCCTGGAAGAGTTGGCCGGCTGTCCGATCGTACTCGTATCGGTCGGACCGCGTCGTGATCAGACGATCACCATCAGGAATCCATTTGCCTGA
>VFJM01000273.1 GCA_009886055.1 Geobacter sp.
GCCATCGTCTCGGGGCTGGCGCCCGGCAGTTCCGCCCTCACCTGGATGGTGGGAAAATCGATGCTCGGCAGATCATTTACCGGGAGGAGCCGATAGGCAAACAGTCCAAACACCATCACTGCCAGCATGACAAGGCTGGTCATGATCGGACGTTTTATGAAAAGTTCGGACATGTTCATTTGCCGGCAGCTCCCGGTTGGTCGGTTTTTGCAGCCGGAGCGGGTGAACCCGGCTTCTCCGGCTGTTTAATCTCGACCTTGCCGCCGGGGATAACCCGCATCTGTCCGTCGATAACAACCTGTTCGCCTGCCTGGAGCCCTTTTTCAACAACCGTTACACCCTGTGAAACCGGGCCGGTGCCTACCGGACGAATCTCGGCGGTGCCATCCTTCGTAACGACAAAGACAAACTGCCCGTTCTGACCGGTCTGCACAGCCTGGCTCGGAACAACAACTGCGTTGTTCAATACCGCCATCGTTATGGACAGATTTACGAATTGTCCGGGCCAGAGCAGCTTTTTCGAATTATCAAACGAGCCCTTTATCCGGATCGTTCCGGTCGCGGGGTCAATACTGTTGTCAACAAATGTCACAACTCCAGTCTCTCTCAATCCGGATGTACCGGGGACCTCCGCTGTGACACTCACCCTGCCGGCAGCCATCTGACGCTTGACGGCGGTCAGATCCTTTTCGGTAATCGTAAAGGAAGCATTGATCGGTGCCAGCTTGTTGATGGTAACCAGTATGGTATCGTTAGCCTTGACGACATTGCCGCGGTCAACCGCCAGCACCCCCAGGCGACCGCTTATCGGAGCCGTAATGGTGCAAAACGATAATTGTGTGCGGGCGCTTTCAACTGCGGCCTGATCGGCGGCGACATCGGCAACAGCAGATTCAGCCCTGGTGCGATACCCTTCCGCCTGTTCCTGGGTGACGATGCCGTCTTTTACGAGCTGCGAATAGCGCTCATAATCCTTGCGGGCATTATTCAGGATGGTTCGATTACGGGACAGGGAGGCTTCAGCCTTTGCGAGCGCGGCCGTATAACTGCGCGGATCAAATTGGAACAGCGGTGCCCCTTTCTGAACATCCTGCCCCTCGCGAAAAGCGACTTTTGTTAATTCGCCGCTTATCTGGGTTCTGATTGCCACGCTTTCGGACGCCTCCATGTTACCGATCGCCTTGATCAGCACCGGAATATTCGCAAGAGTTGCCGGAGCGGTAATAACCAGAGCAGGCGGACGCCCTTTCGGCGTTTCATCTTTTTTGGCGCAGCCTGCCAGTGACAGACACGAAATCGACATCGCTGCCAGGGTAGTAAAATACAACTTATTCATACTGCATACGCTCATTCGGAACTCCGCCCATGTATTATGTTAATTTTAGGAGTATATACCAGCTGTTATATAAGTTAAAACATAATTCTAAAGCAGAAATACGTGATTAACCGCCGAGAAAAGCAGCGGGAACATCTCGCAAAGATTGACCCGCTTATCAAGCTTTGATACAGTACCTGCACAAAATAATGTACCTGGAGGCTTTACATGAAGAAATCGTTATTATACGGAGTGGTTGCGGCGGCACTGGCTCTTTCCTCTGCACCTGCACAGGCGACAGACATCAGTTTTGTCAGACTCATAGACCAGAGTTCTTTCAAGAACCTGAGCAAGGAAGCCGGCGCCGCACTCGGCTACAGAAACATGGCACCCGCTGCCCCACTCGGCATTACCGGCTTTGATATCGGCGTAGAAGCCTCAGCCATCAATATCGACAATAACAGCAGCTACTGGAAATCGGCATTTGGGGATGATGCCCCCTCTTATCTGGTTATTCCCAAGATCAGGGCTCGCAAAGGGCTTCCTTTTGGAATTGATGTGGGCGCCATGTATTCCTACGTCCCCGGCAGTAATATCAAGCTGTATGGCGCTGAACTCAGCAAATCGATTCTGGATGGCACCATGGCAACACCGGCTGTGGGCGTCCGGGCAACCTATACCAAACTGGCCGGCGTAAACGACCTGGCGCTGCAAACCTACGGTGTAGATGCTTCCGTCAGCAAGGGTTTTCTGTTTCTAACCCCGTATGCCGGAGCCGGTATGATGTGGATTAACAGCGAAGCAAAAGGGTATTTACAAAAGCTGGCAACACTTTCTCCCTCTGGACCACTAAAAGAAGAAACCATCTCGGTGCCGCGCGTGTTTGGTGGTCTCGTAATTACTCCGTTTCCATTATTGAGTGTAACGGCAGAGGCTGAATATGCGGTTCGTCCTATCTACTCATTAAAGGGTGCCATCAACTTCTAATATATTTTTACAATCATATCTGACACACGAAAGAGGGCGCATTTTATTGCGCCCTCTTTCTGTTTCAGTTGTTGCTAAAATTTTAAGCGACCTGCACCCTAAACAATTACAAAGCAAAGACCTCTGCAAGATCAATCTGCAGATCACCCAACAGCTGTACTGCAACCATGTCACGGGAGCCGTACATCTCCGGCCTGCCATATTCGCCGGCCGCGTTCAGCTTGAAAATCATCAGGGTTTTATCCGTCTGGTTGGCAATCCAGTACTCCAATACACCTACCCGTTGGTAAAGATAAAATTTATCCTTCAAATCATGTTCAGCCGTACTTGGTGAAAGTATTTCGATAATCAGGTCGGGTGCACCCTTGCAGCCTCGATCATCCAGTTTGTCGGGATTACAGATCACAACAATATCCGGTTGAACAACGGTTTCGATCTGCTCATCCGATACCTTGGGTGTTTCAGGAAGACGTACATCAAAAGGGGCAGAATATGCCTCACACGTTTTCCCCTTAAGATGGTTGAATATTTGGTTAAAAAGTGCAGCTGATACCTTCTGATGCATACGGTTTGGCGCCGGACTCATTGAGTACGGCACCCCTTCAATCAACTCCCAGCGCTCTTCATCCGGCCAGGTTAGATAATCGGCATAAGTAAAGCGTTCTTGCTCTTTTAACCTTGGCGATGGTGACATATCGTTTACCTCACAACAGATTAGCAAATAACCACTATCGTTTTTAACTTTAAGGCTGGCAACGAACTGATTTCATATAAAACTCAAGGGTTTAAGAGGCAAGAAGGGTGCTACTCCGCAAAGACTTCACCTAAATCAATTTCCAGTTCGCCCAAAAGCGGCACCGAAACCTTACCATCCCAGGCATATCGATCAGGCTTGCCGTAAGCCCCATCTTCTTCTGTCTTGTATACCAGAAGAGTCTGCTCAGCGGGGTGAATGATCCAATACTCCCTGACTCCATGCCGCTGATACAGGTCAAACTTTTTTGTAAGGTCATTCTTACTGGTTGACGGCGAGGAAATTTCAATAATGAAATCAGGCGCCCCATTACAGCCTTGCTCATCCAGCTTGCTTTTGTCACATACTACAATAATATCTGGCTGAACAACGGTTACTATTTTTTCATCAGTCAAGCCTGTTCTCTCTGATAGCCGGACATCAAAGGGAGCGGCAAAGACCTGACACGGCTTCCCTTTAAGATAATTTGCCAGCTGCCGAAAAAGCTCCCCAGAAAGTAGTTGGTGACGCCTTCCTGGAGCTGGGCTCATCGCAAACGCCTCACCGTCAATTATTTCCCAGCGTTCCTCTTCCGGCCACGTGAGATAATCTGCGTAAGTGAAGCGTTCGTTCCCTTTCGACCTTGGTGATGTAGACATAAATATTCACCTCAAAACAGATTCTGACCGATAAACTCCAGTTCGTATTGAACTCTACCACAGCCTATTTGTTTGTGTCATATAAAAAACCTCCGAGGTTTGGATACCTCGGAGGTTTAATTCGTTCATTTATTTATACCCTACCCCGCGTGGTGAGCCAGTTCTGATTTCATATTTGCAGTCAATCTGCGCCGAATGAACCAGGCGGC
>VFJM01000342.1 GCA_009886055.1 Geobacter sp.
GGCGCTCTTCATCGGATAAAAGCGCGGGTCGCGGGTCGCGGCGGAGACCGCCATCTCCTGCACCAGCTGATACAGCGGCTGGTCGGAGACGAAGTTGCCGATGCATCCCCGCAACTCCCCCTTCTGCTTCACCGTGACAAAACAGCCGGAGTGAAGGTTAAGCCCCGGCGATGTCGGTGCAATTGCCGGCACCTTCCGGCTGGTGACGTACTCCACAATCGTTTCCCGGGCGATCTTCAGCAGTTCCTTCTGTTCCTTTTTTGTCAGCAGTTCCGGCATGGTTTCTCCCCGTCAATTCATAGAAGCAGGAATAGATATTTTCGTTTCTTACAATACTGCAAAACCGGGTGAGAATTTATTGTTTCGGTTTGTCCGGCACAGGTTAATAGCTCTTCCTCCGGAACAGTCCGGTCTTGATGCTGATCACCCGGTCCAGGAACAGGACGCCGTCCAGGTGATCCATTTCGTGCTGGATGGCAACCGCCTCGAAACCGCTGGCGGTCATCTCCCGGAAGGTCCCGTCCGGCAGGGTGAACTGCAGCGAAATATCGGTGGCCCGATCGACATCGCCGGTGTAGTCAGGCACGCTCATGCACCCCTCGCGCATGGTCGCCGAACCGCTGCGGCTCGTGATCTCCGGATTGATCATGCAGAGCAGGCCGTGGTTGTTCTCTTTCCCGTGGCGGTTTTTTGAAACATCCACCACGCAGACCCGGAGCGTGACGCCGATCTGCGGGGCGGCTACACCGACCGACCCGGGACCCTCGTGCATCGTGTCCACCAGATCCTGAACCAGGTCATGGATGCCCGGGTCGATCTTCTCGACCCGATTGCAGAGCTTTTTCAGCATCGGATGCGGATAGCGTAAAATCGGCTGAACCGGCATCCCTAGAAAGCCACCGGAGTTATGACACGAACGCCGATTTCCACGTTCAGCTCTTTTTTCAGGGCGGCCAGCGTCTTCTCCACCCCTTCAGGACTCTCGCCGTCCGGCAGAGCCACCTCCAGCATCAATATGTAGACCGGTTCCTCGGCCGTCCCGACCAGTTTGGTGTTGAGGTCGGTAATGTTGATGTTGCGGGCGGCCAGCTCACGGGTGACGCGATAGACGATCCCCGGCTGGTCGGCGCCGTAAACCGAGATCATGCAGATCTCGCCGTCGGTCTCCTGGCGGGCCACCTCGTCGGGATGGAGGGTGCGAACCCCGAGCGACATCCCTATCCGATCGCAGACCGGTTTCAGCTCTTCAATCAGCCGCGATTTGCTGAACGGTCTTTTTAAGGAGACAATCAGGATCATCGCAAACTCGCCCCCCAGCATCGTGCAGCTGGAATCGGCGATATTGCAGCCGAGGTTGAAAAGCCCCTCGGTGATGGCGGCCACGATCCCGGGGCGGTCTTTGCCGACCACGGAAACGGCGTAATGCAGGATTTCCGGCTGTTGTGTCATGATAAGCCTCTCAGGTGGCAGTTTCCTAAGGTTATCGCACCAAAACGATTTCATCTGCAATTGTTTTTTGATTGTGTGGTGATTCAGGTGTCGTGTCTCGTCTGTAGCTGCAGAAAAAAACGATCGTGTAATATGAACCGGATTCGTGGTAAGGATGCACCGTATTAACCGGGAAGCGGTCCGCGTTTTTCGGTCAAAAAATAACCTATACATTATTATAATCATTGACTAATAAAACATAAGTATTATACTAAATGCCATATTAGATAATATGGAGGTTATATATGTTGCCGAAACATCGGTTGGTAGCACGTCAGCAACTTGACAGGACACTGTCCGGTTACGGCAGTGCAAGTCAGATCACGCCGCCGCTCAAAGGGTGGTTACGTGCAATTCGCGATGCGCTTGGCATGTCGGGCAAGCAGTTGGCGAACCGTCTTAAGGTCAGCCAGCCACGCATCCCCAGGCTGGAGCAGGACGAAGTTGCCGGAGCTGTTACGCTGAAAACCATGCGGCAGGCTGCCGAGGCGCTGGATTGTATTTTTGTGTATGCCGTTGTTCCCCGTTCCTCGCTGGAGGAAACCGTTCGGGCGCAGGCCCGCAAGGTCGCGGAAGCCCGCATGCAGAGGGTGTCGCACAGCATGCTGCTTGAAGCTCAAAGTCTGTCCGCTACAGAGCAGCGGGCATCGCTCGATGCCGCCGTTGAAGAGCTTGTGCGGGAAATGCCGAAAGAGCTCTGGGAAACAGAGCCATGAACTTCGACTATCCTGAAGGGGCAACCCCGCTTGATCCGGATGAGGCGCAGGGGCTGCTTCTTTCCCACATCACCGGCAGGTCGGAGCTTGACCGCTGGGAGCAGGAAAACATTGCAGAAGCAGAAAAATGGGCATTTCGCCGGACTCCACGCGACATTCTCAGCGATGGTTTTATCAAGCGCCTGCACAAGAAGATGTTCGGCACGGTCTGGCGCTGGGCGGGGGAATACAGAACCACCGGCAAGAACATCGGCGTTCCGTCGTGGCAGATCGTAACTGAACTGCGAAATCTCTGTGCCGATTGTGCCATCTGGATTGAGCATGGCACCTACCCTCCGCATGAGATAGCGGTCCGTTTCCATCACCGCCTGACGGTAATTCATCCCTTTCCCAACGGCAACGGTCGTCATGCCCGCCTGATGACCGATATCCTGCTGGTCCATCTGTTGAAGCAGCAGCGATTTTCGTGGGGGAGCGGCAATCTGGTCAGCGCCGGGGAATGCCGGCAGCAGTATATCGATGCTCTTCGTGCAGCTGACCGGCAGGATTACTCTGCATTACTGGCATTTGTGAGGTCATGAATGATTTTGGTTATAAATATACTCCATCGGGAAGGGTTGGTTGGGACGGATGTGGAGTGAGGGGTAAAATATGGCAGATAGCCGCTAATAGTCCAGTGAGTTACAAATCGCCACGTTTAGCGGCGAACAACCTGCGCCTGCCCACGATGCTTGCAGCGGAGTGATTGATTTGCCGCGACGGAAAATGGTTGAAAACTGTTCTCAAATGTATTACAAACGAAGCTAATATGAGAACAAATATGGAAATAGAACAGAAAAAGCCCTCAGGTCTCGCAGAAACCCTTTTCAGCGATTACCGGCGACGAGTGTTGGCCCTCTTACTGTTGCGTCCCGACGAACATTTCCATGTCAGGGAGATTTCCCGTCTGACTGCAGTTCCGGCCGGATCGCTGCACCGTGAACTCAAGCTTCTTGCGGATGCCGGACTCCTGGCACGACATGCGGCGGGCAATCAAGTCCGCTATCAAGCCAACCGGGACTGCCCGATTTTCATCGAACTGGCCGGCATATTCCGTAAAACAAGCGGCTTGGCGGATATTATCCGAACAGCTCTGCTGCCGCTGTCCGATAAGGTGAAAGCCGCGTTTGTTTTCGGCTCCGTGGCAAAAGGAGAAGAGCGAGCGTCCAGCGATGTGGACGTCTGTGTTGTAGGATCGGTCACCTTCACTGAAGTAGTGTTGGCCCTTGCAGATATGCGCCAGAAACTCGGCCGCGAAATCAATCCGGTTGTCATGCCGCACAAACAGTACATTTCCAAACTGGATGCCGGCGAACAGTTCATAACCCGCATCATGGACGAACCGAAACTCTTTCTCATAGGCAATGAACATGACCTTGGAAAACCTGCGGAACCTTGAGAAAACCGGGCAGCTGAAAAGCCATGTGACGAGCGGGGAAGAGGTTCAGCGCCTGCTTGAGGCCGCCCGGCCCAATCTATCCGATGCCGGGGTGGATGTCATCAGCTGTGAGACACGCTTCGACAGCGCCTACAAGGCAATCATGCAGCTGGCACTTGCTGCCATGATGGCGAACGGTTTTCGGCCCGATACGAGCAGACCGGGTCATCATATGACGGTGATCCAATCACTGCCGCAGACCATCGGCCTGCCAACCGGAAGGATGGCCGTACTCGATGTGCTGCGCCGTAAAAGGAATCTGACGGATTATTCCGGTGGCTGGATCGACGAAACTTCCATGGAACAGTGCATTTCCGAGGCAAGGGATCTGCTGCGGGATGTGGAAGCCTGGCTTAAGGAACAGAGGCCGGAGTTGATGTAGAGGAGTAAAAATCTGTTCCGGTATTTTCGGGGGAATATCCCGCCAGCCGAGCATATCAGCAAGGTCGAGAAGCGGATCAAGAACGCGCCTCGGTTTCTTGGGCTTGATGGGAACGATGCAAAAGGGTTGGTTGGGACGGATGGGGAGTGAGGGCGCGTGTTTGGTCTGATCCGTTGACAGGGAGGCGCTGCCGGAGTAAGGTGAGCAATCTTTTA
This sequence comes from Geobacter sp., assembly GCA_009886055.1. Classification (GTDB taxonomy): domain Bacteria; phylum Desulfobacterota; class Desulfuromonadia; order Geobacterales; family Pseudopelobacteraceae; genus JACRCG01. The sequence goes on from VFJM01000342.1 coordinate 4,279, forward strand.
TGTTATGGAGTTGGTTATGGAGTGGGATTGAGTTCGATAGATTACAGAAGCCGCTTTACCGGAATGGGCCGGTGGCGGCTTTTTTTTATTTATGTCCCGGATAATAAACGCCGCATATAATTTCCGTTGTAAATGTACTCCATTGAGGTATAATGACAATGAAGCCGGAGCTGATAACCGTTGTCGAAACCGCCTCGTTTGCCTCCGACGCGAAAGCGAGCGGGTTCCGGTATTCCTGTTGGCGGTATTTGCCAAGAACGATCAGGCGAATCTGACGCGGGCGGAAACGAATATGCTGGGCAATGCGGCAAAAATGCTTGCCCGCAAATACGGGGAGTAAGAACATGGCACGGATAGCTTTTGAAAAGATCATGGCTGGGTTGGAAGATGCACTGGCGTTTGCTGATGGCGACAGTTCGCGCGGCACCGCTCATCAGGTTAAGGTTGCGGATGTTGACATTACCCATCTGCGGGAAAAGCTCGGTTTGTCACAGGATCGTTTTGCCGCACTCTTCGGTCTGAGTTCCAGAACGGTGCGCAACTGGGAGCAGGGTGTCCGCCATCCGGAAGGTCCGGCACGGATTCTGTTGCAGGTTATTGATCGTGAGCCTGAAGCGGTGATGCGGGCGTTGCGGGGGTGAAGCGGTTCAAGAGCACGCCGCCGTTTTTGAGCTTGATGGGAACGATGCGAAAGGGTTGGGACGGATGGGGAGTGAGGGTTGGTTTAATAATCATGTTGGAACATGCAATGTTGCAGGTCATTTTGTGGAGATTGAAAAAGCATATTCGGTTGCTTAAAGGTATAATAAAGGTATATAAATGATCATTATATTTGAATTTGATCCGGAGAAATCCGCCGCCAATAGTGCAAAGCATGGCATTGATTTTGTGCAGGCACAGGCTATCTGGATGGATGCCGATTATATTGAAATCCCTCTCAAGACCGCCGATGAGATGCGATTTTTGGTGATCGGATCGATTGAGGGAAAGGTTTGGTCGGGCATCATAACGTATCGGGGCGAATCAGTCCGGATCATCTCCGTGCGCCGTTCCAGAAAAGAGGAGATTGCAATTTATGAAAGCTAAGGAATTGGATAAAAAATTCGATGCGGGCGAGGATGTTTCCGAACATCTGGATCTTGCCCAAGCCCGTCGCCCCCAGCAGGACCAGAAACGGGTGAATGTCGACTTCCCGCTCTGGATGATCCAGCAGTTGGACAAGGAGGCAAAGCGCCTTGGAGTGCCGAGACAATCGATCATCAAGGTGTGGGTTGCCGAACGACTGCAGAAGGCTGCGTAATGTACACTCTTCTCCACCGGTTCTTGAGCTTGACAGGAATGATGGATAAGGGTTGGTTGGGACGGATGTGGAGTGAGGTCGGGTGTTTTGGTCTGATCCGTTGACAGGGAGGCTCTGCCGGAGTAAGGTGAAGCGCTTATCATGTTTAAGGGGATGGGATGAAGTGAATAATGAGACAACCAAACGATAATAAAGGCCGCTGAACCGCAAATAATGCCGGTTTGGCGGTTTTTTAATTCCCCAGGTGCTTCAATGACGTAATCTGTCGCACTTGTGTTGTATGCTCAACAAACAGCATGTCCTTCACCGCGATCTGACCGTCTTTGCTCCTGACGAGTTATGGAAATAGATAAATTTTGTAGACTTCCTGTAAATATTCCCGCAGTTGGCAAAATGATCACAACCGAAAAGGAAGGGCCGAAACAGTGGGTTCAGTAAACCTGGAAAAATTTGAAGCTTCCTTTTCCGAGGTTCTTCGTTTCATTGAATCGGCCCGCAAGCGTGCTGGCAAGGCCGTAAATACAAACCTGATCGATCTCTATTGGCAGGTTGGCGAATACATCAGCCGCCGCATTGCCGAAGACGGGTGGGGTAAAGGAACGGTATCGGCGCTTGCTGCCTTCATTGCCAGACATCATCCGGGCCAGCGGGGTTTTTCTCCTCAGAACTTGTGGCGGATGCGTCAGTTTTTTGAAGCATATCGGAATTCTACAGAACTCTCATCGCTGTTGAGAGAACTTCCCTGGTCTTCAAATCTGCATATTCTGACAAAGACAAAAAGTCCGGAGGAGAGGGAATTTTATCTTCGCATGGCAACCCGCAACGACTGGCAGGTAAGGGAAGTCGCCCGTCAGATAGACGGGGCATTGTTTGAGCGTGCCGTGCTTAATCCGCCAAAACTCTCAACAGCGTTGAGAGAATTGCACCCAACGGCTGGCGAAGTTTTCAAAGACGCATATTTTTTCGAGTTTCTCGGTCTCCCTGTTCCGCACTCGGAAAGCGACCTCCATGGCGGATTGGTCCGGAACCTTGGAAGATTTATCACCGAGTTGGGACGCGATTTCTGCTTTGTCGGCTCGGAATACCCGCTTCAAGTTGGTGGAAAGGACTTCGCGCTCGACCTTCTCTTCTTTCATCGCGGGCTTAACTGCCTGGTTGCGATTGAGTTGAAAGTGGGCGAGTTTCAGCCCGAACATCTTGGCAAGCTGGAATTTTATCTCGAAGCGCTGGATCGTGATGTAAAAAAGCCCCATGAACACCCGGCAATCGGGGTCCTTCTTTGTGCAACCAAAGATAGTGAAGTGGTGGAATATGCTCTCAGCCGCTCGCTCTCTCCGGCCCTTGTGGCCGAATACCAGACCCAACTGCCGGACAAACAACTCCTGTTGGCCAAACTGCACGAGTTTTATGCACTGCTTTCTCCGCAGAAAGATGAGCAGGATATAGATCGGCATATGCCCGAGGACACTAAGAAATGATCAGGCACCACGCCGCCGTTTCTTGAGCTTGACGGGAACGATGGATAGGGGTTGGTTGGGACGGATGTGGAGTGAGGGCGGGTGTTTTGGTCTGATCCGTTGACAGGGGGGCGTTGCCGGAGTAAGGTGAAGCGCTTTTAGTAAGTTAGAAATCATTTTTTGCATGATTTCGTAAACGCACTATCCTGTTTTTCAGGACTATGTTTAAGGGGATGGGATGAAGTGAATAATGAGACAACCAAACGATAATAAAGGCCGCTGAACCGCAAATAATGCCGGTTTGGCGGTTTTTTTTGTAGCTGAAGTTTCAGAGTGTAGTTTTGAGGTCTTGATTTGATAAATCTTGTCACCCCCGGCATCTACGAAGCACTTATCGATGAATACCTCCGCGATGCTCTGGCTTTGCGACCGGAATTACGGACTGTTTTTGGAAAGATCGACCCGGAAGAACAGCCAGCCAAGTATGCATCGTTTGTAGCAAAGGTACTTGAACAGGCGCTCCGCGAAGAATCTGACCCGGAAAAACGCCTTGCCCTCTGCAATCATATTCTCGGGCACGTCTCCAACGAACCGGGCCGAGGTCACCTCGAAAAGCATCGCCTGATCCAGGATCAAAAGCCGATCCTCCTCGAAATCACTCCACCGCATTACGGCAAGTCAGGTATTCCCCGACCGCACACTTCATTGACAGAAAGTAGTCTCTTCACCGGCTCACCCCAAGAACCACAGCTTGGTCATGAATTGCTGGAAGAGATGCGCTCCGCCGATGGGGTGGACATCCTTGTTTCCTTTATTAAATGGTCAGGCCTGCGCCTGCTGATGCCGGCCTTTGAGGACCTGCGTGACCGGGATATACCGGTGCGGCTGATTACCACCTCCTACATGGGGGCCTCCGATGCCCCGGCGGTGGAGTGGCTGGCTAAGCTGCCCAATGTCCAGGTTCGTGTCTCATATGACACCGAGAGAACCAGACTTCACGCCAAGGCGTATCACTTCAAGCGCAACAGTGGCTTTTCCACGGCCTACATTGGTTCGGCCAACATGTCCCATGCCGCTATCACCAGCGGCCTCGAATGGAACCTCAAGGTTACTTCTCAGGATATGGGGCACATCCTCCAAAAGTTCTCCGTCGAATTCGAGACCTACTGGAACAGTCGCGAATTCATTCCCTTTGATGCCGAAAATCCGATCCTGTTCCGTACTGCCATCGATCGTGCCCGTAATCCACAGTCAAATGGCCCTACAGTCTTCTTTGATCTATGCCCCCACCCGTTTCAGGAACGAATTCTGGAGGCACTTGATCGGGAGCGTACTGCCCATGATCGCTGGCGCAACCTGGTGATTGCCGCCACCGGCACCGGCAAGACGGTGGTCGCCGCCTTTGACTTCAAACGCTTCTTCGAGCAAAAGCACAAGCAGGCCAAGCTTCTTTTTGTAGCCCACCGGCAGGAAATTCTCCAACAAGCCCAAGCCACCTTCGCCAATGTCCTCCGCGACCATAACTTCGGTGAACTGCTGGTCGGCCAGTTTCAGGCCAACCGTATGGAACACCTCTTTTGTTCCGTTGGGATGCTGGCCAATCGCCGCCTCTGGGAGCAGGTCGGGAGCGGCTTCTACGATTACATTGTGGTTGACGAGGCCCACCACGGCGTAGCAAGTAGCTACCGACCGCTCTTCGACCACTTTACGCCGCAGATTCTCCTCGGCCTGACCGCCACCCCGGAGCGGATGGATGGTGACAACGTGGCCGCCGACTTTGGTAACCGCTTTGCCGCCGAGATTCGTCTCCCGGAAGCGCTGGAGGAAAAGCTACTCTGCCCCTTCCATTATTTCGGGGTTGCCGACCCGATCGCCATCAACGGTGCGCAGTTCTGGAGTAATGGTAAATACAGTGAGTCAGCTCTGGAGAACGTTTATGTGCTGGATCACGTAAGCGCTAAGAAGCGCGTTGCTGCCATTAAAGATGCGCTCGACCGTTACGAGCCGGATCTGTCCACCATCAAGGGGATTGGTTTCTGTGTCACGATCAGGCATGCCCAGTTCATGGCAGACACCTTCTCCGACTTGGGAATCCCTGCCGCTGCCTTTGTTTCCGGGGTAGACGGTGATAGTTGCCGTGAACTGCTGGCTGACCTGATAAACGGCCGGCTTACTTTCCTCTTTACCGTAGACAAGCTGAGTGAAGGGGTGGACGTTCCGGAGATCAACACGGTGTTGTTCCTCCGTCCCACCGAGAGCTTAACCGTCTTCCTCCAGCAACTCGGGCGCGGCCTGCGCCATGCACCGGGCAAAGATTGCCTCACCGTGCTGGACTTCGTCGGTCAGACCCACCGCCGCTATCGGGTCGATACCAAATTGAAAGCGCTCCTCCCCCGGCACCGCTTTTCCATCGACAAGGAAGTTGAGCAGGATTTCCCCCACCTCCCGGCCGGTTGCTCCATTCAGCTCGACCGCCTCTCCCGGCAGTACGTGCTGGAGAACATCAGGGAGAACCTCGGCAAGTTGAATGTGCAGGTACCGGACCGGTTGCAGACTTTCACTAGCGAAAGCGGACAGAAGCTGACCTTCGGAAATTTTATCCGCTATCACGACTACGATCCGGAAGTTCTGTTGGTTAAGGAAACTTGGTCAGAATGGAAAGCCAAGGCGCTGCTAGGCCCAATCCCCACTGATCCGGATTTGGCGCGGTTGAGTAAAACCCTCGTGCGCGCCGCCTTCATCAACGGCCCGCGGGAAATTGCCCTGCTGCGTGATGTCCTCGCCAAGGTTGCCCAGGGTGCCATTGACGAGGCGCTGACGATCGCTGGAAATTCTGTCATGTCGGTCTACTACCGGATCTGGGGGGACAAAGGGAGCAATCTTGGTATTGCCTCGCTGGAGGATGCCTTCAGTCGTCTGGCCTGCAATCCGTCGATCCTGGCCGACCTGGATGAAATTCTCGCCTGGTCACAAGATACTACCGAAGTCAGCGGCCTGATCCCGCAGCTCCCCTTTGCCTGCCCGCTGGAGCTGCATGCCCATTACGGCGGCAAGGAGATTCAGGCGGTCTTTGGCCGGGCAAATCTGGAGACAGCCGGGCAGACCGGCGTGGGATCATTCCACTTCGCAGATGTAAAGACCTATGTGCTGTTGGTCACCTTTCAGAAGACCGAAAAGGAGTTCTCACCGAGCACAATGTATGCCGATTACCCCATCAGCAGGGAGCTCATGCACTGGGAGTCACAGGCGAATACCGCGCAGCATCACACCGACGGGCAGAATCTGATTCACCATCAGGAGCGGGGTTACACGATCCTGGTCTTTGCCCGTGACCAGAAAAAGCGGAACAATGTCACGGTGCCGTTTACCTATCTGGGACCGGTGGATATGGTGAGCTACGAGAGCGAGCGGCCGATCAAGGTAGTGTGGCGGCTCAGGCATCAGATGCCGGTGGAGATGTTTGAGGATAATCGACGGGGTGGGTAATAAAGAAATACTTCCATCCGCCAACGAACGTATTAAACTTTTTATTTTTGTCATCATTTTGGGAGAGTCTCGGAAATGGAACATTCAGAAGTAGTTAACGCAAGAGAACTAGAGAATTATGCGGGAACCAGAGACAGCGAAGCAGTCATCCCTGAGTTGATTTGGATGCTTGTAAATGAATCAGTCTCCGACCTCACGGTATGCCGAATCCCATATGGCGATGCTATTAATCAACCTGGGTTGGACGGGTTAGTAGAGACTGAAAATGGATTTCGGCAATTTGTTCCTAAGAAGAAAAGCTACTGGGAAATTGGAACTGGTGGTAATCCTCAAGATAAGGCAACCAAAGATTTTACAAAACGCACAGAAAACATGGCCCTACAGGAGCGACAGGGGGCTTCATATGTCTTTGTAACACCCCGCGGAGCAAACTCTGGTGGCTGGAACGAGCCCGAGCAAAACAAGTGGATCAAACGCCGAACAGAATCTGGTTGGCAGTACATCAAGATACTAGACGCTGTTCAACTTGCAGATTGGATGCGTGAATTTCCCGCCATTGGCAAGTGGCTATTGAAAAGAACAGGGCTCGTAAAGAAAACCTCTGGTTTTACTACACCGTCAGAACATTGGGAAAATCTTCAGTATCTGGCGCAGACGGGGGATCCACCTTTACCTCCGGATATATTTCTCATTGGCAGAGACCAAGCATGCACAGAAATCCAGCGCCTTTTTAGCGGCGAAATTCGACAATTGGCACTTGCTGCAGAGAGCGAACATGATGCAGAAGACTTTGTCTCTGCGTTTCTTTTTTCCCTTGATGATGAAACACGCCGCTCTTTCAGCAACAGATGTCTCTTTATAAAAGATGATGAGGCTTGGCATTCGATGGCCAATCTTAAAACCTCTCACATCCTTGTGGCGCATCCCAACCTCGACTTGGAATCATCAGGTGAACAACTTCATATGGCAGCAATGAAAAATGGGCATGCCGTAATAATCCCTATTTCCGGTGCTTGGACGAGCGGAAGTGATAGCCTTATCCCCTTACGGAGCCCTTCCGCATCTGTAATTGAAAAGACATTGGCGGATAACGGTTACAGTGTAGAAAGGGCTAGAGAACTGTCGGGAGCCGGAGCTTTATCGCTTTCAGCTTTGAAGCGCTATCTTCGTGGCTTTGGTGAATTGCCACCATACGCTACATGGGATAATGCACGCGTTCTGGCTCAAGCAGGACTTTTCGGAAGATGGAACGGTACGAATCCAGCTGATAGAGTTGCTTTGGAGACAGGCCTGGGAAAGCCTTATGGGGAGTGGATTGATAACGTTCGCCCTGAGTCATTGCGCTCGGACACCCCCCTAACCCAACGCAATGAACACTGGAAAATGCTTTTTCGTGGCGAAGCATGGGTAGCCTTGGGACCGAGGCTGTATGATGAAGACCTGGATCGCTTTCATACTGTTGCGATCGCAGTACTTGGAGAGATTGACCCTAAATTTGAATTGCCGGCAGAGAAGCGATATGAAGCAAGTATTCTCGGGAAAGTACTAGGGCATTCCAAATTAATACGTAAGGGTGTTGCAGAGTCATTAGCCCTTTTAGGAAGCAGGTCAAGTGCGTTGACTTCTTGCTCTCAAGGCAAAGCCGAACTCGTCGCTACATTGACAGTACGTGAATTGTTGAAGGATGCAGATTGGGTCACATGGGCCAGTCTAGAAAGTTTGTTGCCTTTGTTTGCAGAAGCGGCGCCTAAGGAATTTCTTGATTCCGTAGAATTTGCACTTTTGAACCCCACAGAGTGCCCTTTTAATCATTTGTTTGCGCAGGAAGGTTCCGGCATTACTGGCTGTAACTATACTTCTGGTCTTCTGTGGGCACTCGAAACTTTGGGGTGGCACTCAGACTATATCTTACGTGTGACAATGCTGCTTGGGGAACTAGCTTCCATTGACCCTGGTGGGAAATGGGCTAACAGGCCAGCCAACTCTTTGGCTGATATCTTTCTCCCGTGGCACCCACAGACATGTGCCACGATTCAGAAGCGGAAATCAGCCGTGGAAACATTACTCCGCGAACTGCCGATAGTTGGATGGAAGCTACTTTTGGCGTTGTTGCCAAACGCCCATCAGGTAACCTCTGGTACACGTAAGCCAGCTTGGCGCGATTTTATCAATATTGGCTGGAAAGAGGGTGTTACTCATAACGAGTACTGGGACCAAGTAGAAGGGTATGCTGATTTAGCTGTACGAACTGCTGCTGTTGATTTGATAAGACTTTCCGAATTAATAGATCGTCTGCCAGATCTCCCTGAGCCTGCATACTTCCGTGTCCTTGAACACCTTTCGACTGAGAATGTTCTTAAGCTTCCTGAGCTTGATCGTTTGCCACTATGGGAGGCATTGGTGGATCTTGCGGCAAAACATCGTAAATTTAATGAGGCACAATGGGCAATGCCATTGGAGGCGGTTACGAAGATTGAAGAAACGGCATCTATGTTAGCGCCAATGTCACCCATTCTGCTTTACCGCCGTATTTTTAGTAACCGAGAGTCAAACTTGTATGAGCAAAAAGGAAATTATGAAGAGCAACAACAAAAGCTAAATGCGCAACGCCAAGCAGCAGTACAATTGATTCTGGCAGAAAAAGAAATTAGTGGTGTGTTGGATTTCGTTCTTCAGGTGGCATCACCCGAGAAGGTTGGACATGCCCTCGGCTGTTTGGAATCAGAGTTACCTGACACTGAGTTGCTTCCCAACTATTTAACCAGAACTGAAAAGGCAATATCAGCCTTCTTACGCGGCTTTGTCTGGGGTAGGTTCTGGACGAGAAGTTGGCCATGGGTTGATGCTGCAGTAACCAGTGCATGGTCTATCGAAGAACAAGCTATCTTTTTCTCATCGCTCCCCTTTGAACGGGATACTTGGCAGCGAGCCGAGAGTTTCCTCAGTGAAAATGCAGCAGCATACTGGGAAATAGCTAATGTAAACCCTTGGGGGGCAAAAGAAAATTTACTAGAAGCGGTAGAAAAACTTCTTCATCACAACCGGCCACATGAAGCACTTACATGCATTTATCGTCTTGTCACGGACAAGGTTGCATTTCCTCCTGAATTTGCTGTGCGGGCATTGATGGAAAGCTTGATGGTCGCTGACAAGTCAGGGGCATTTGAAAGGTATGAAGCGATCGAACTGATCAAATGGCTTCAGGATAAACCTGATTCGGATTTAGATGCCCTTTTCCAGATTGAATGGGCATATTTATCAGCTTTAGATCACCTATCCGATGCAGAGCCAAAGACACTCGAGTTACGTTTAGCAACAGATCCTAGCTTTTATTGTGAGATCATCAGGATTGTTTTTAGGTCCGATAAAGAGGACTTGATAACACAGCAACAGACAGAGATAGAGAAAAATATTGCTCAGAATGCTTATCGACTTCTTCATGGATGGCGAAGAGTTCCAGGCTCAACAAATGTTTCCTTTGACGGCACTTCATTTCAGTCATGGCTTGTTGAAGTGAGGCGTCAGTGTATCGATTCCGGTCATCTTAAAATCGCGATGGATCAGATTGGAAAGGTGCTTACCTATACGCCGCCTGATCCGGATGGACTCTGGATTCACCGTACAGTTGCAGAAGTACTCAATGAGAAAGATGCGGCAGAAATGCGTTCCGGATTTACCTGCCAACTTTTCAATATGCGAGGTGTGTTTACTTTTACATCAGGACGAGAAGAACTGAAACTTGCTGCCGACAACCGGAAGAAAGCGGAAGATCTTGAGGAATATGGATATCATCGTTTTGCGTCAGCCATGCGAGAATTTGCTGAAAGCTATGAACGACAGGCTGAGCGTGAGTCGAATAGAAACCCTTTCGAGGATTAATACGCCCTCTTAGCTTAGAATCTGATATTTGAGCATTTGCTTGAGAGGAATTAATGAGCTGGCTTCAAATTACCATCAAACACTTCGCCTCCCTCAACCGCGCCCCCGGCCCAACTTGGACCGACGCCACCAAACGCAAGGCCCCGCACAAGACGCTCCTGCTGCTGGCGGTGCTGGATCTGGTGCATCGGGGCGTCATCACCTCAAGGAGTTAATAATGCTTTTAAAAAATGCTGATAGCAGAGAACGCGACATAGAAGAGCTTGAGCGCCTGGTAAAGATTGGTCTCTGGGGTCGGGTTTGACTTTCGGACATTTGTGTACTTAGGGAGGCTCACAGGGGTCGTGTCTCAACTCCATACAGATTCAAAACCCTCAATCCCGCAACTGCTCCAATCCGACCCGTCTCCACTTTAAACCAGAACACTCTTGGCAATAATTACAGCAAAACAATAAGTATTCAAGCATATTGACAACATTGTTGCATGAATTTTTAACAAAAATATTGAAACTACTCCATCAAACTGGTATGCTTTTCCTGAGGTAAACGTCATGACCGCTCTGGAAAACGTCAAAACCAAACTGAAACCCGGACAGGTGTATCGTCGCTCCGACCTTGAAAAATTGTCGCGCAGTGTCGATCGCGACGTTGCCGGGTTGGTGAACGAGGGCGCACTGGTGAAGGTCCGCCAGGGACTGTATCAATGCCCCCGACAATCCCGCTTCGGCGTGTTGCCTGCCAATACCGACAAACTGCTTACCTCATTCCTGAAAGACGATGATTATCTGGTGACATCCCCCAACGACTACAACGCCCTTGGCCTGGGAACAACGCAGCTCTACAACTATCAGGTCGTCTACAATCACAAACGGCATGGGCGCTTCGTGCTTGGCGGGCAGCTGTTCGAGTTCCAGAGAAAACCGCGCTTCCCGAAGAAAGCGACACCTGAGTTTCTGCTGGTGGATCTGGTGAATAATCTGGATCAGCTGGCGGAAGATCGTGACGCGGTCCTTGCCAGGGTGCGGGCCAAGGTGCCGGAAATGGATGCCAAACGCCTGCGTGCTGCTGTCCAGAGATTCGCCAAGGTGGCTACACGCAAGCTGCTCGAAGAGGTGCTGGCCGATGCGAACTGACAGCTATCTGCACGACCTGAAAGACTTCCGTGACCTGATTCAGGTTGTCTCCAATGAAAGACGAATCCTGCCGCAGCTGATTGAGAAAGATTACTGGATCATGCATGTTCTTTATGGCCTGGCGAAACAGGGATTTGTCTTTGAGCTGAAGGGTGGTACGTCTCTCTCGAAGGGATACCGGATTATCGAGCGTTTCTCGGAAGACATTGATATCCGCATTGAACCGCCTGCGGAATTGCAGGTCATGGCCGGCAGGAACCACCAGAAACCGGCTCATGTCGATTCCCGCCGTCGCTTCTTTGACTGGCTGGCCGAAAACATTCACATTTCGGGAATAGAGAGTGTTAATCGTGACCACGAATTTGACGATGACCAGTTTCGCGGCGCCGGAATCCGGCTTATTTATCCGACAACATTGCAGGCGGTTGAAGGGCTGAAGCCGGGCATACTGCTGGAGGTTGGCTTCGATGATACCACGCCCAACGAGGCGGTTGACATTTCGTCATGGGCGCTGGATAAGGCCGCAACAAGCGGCGTCAAATTCACCGATAACAGGGCGTTGCAAGTGAAATGCTATCATCCGGCCTATACTCTGGTCGAGAAACTTCAGGCGGTATCGACCAAGTTTCGTCAGCAACAGGAATCGGGGGGCTTCCCGTTGAATTTCCTGCGGCATTACTACGACATCTATTGCCTGCTGTCTGATTCGCGAGTGCAGGAGTTTATCGGCACGGAGACATATCAGAAGCGTAAGGAGCAGCGTTTCCGCAAGGAGGATGCCAGGTGTATCTCCGAAAACCAGGCCTTCCTGCTTCAAGATCCCACAGTTTTACAGCGTTACACATCAGAGTACGCAAAGACCGAAGGGCTGTATTATGCGGGCATGGTTCCGTTCGATACGATCCTGAAGCGGATTCGGGAAAACTTTGATCGGTTGTGATGAGATACGCGGAGCAACGCACCGAAGAGCAGGACAGATTTCCGGTTGAAGAAACTCGGATTCAACGTCATCCGCGACCTGCTGGTAAAGGACCGATCCGGAGAGACTGGGCTGGCGGGTGATAACCGTCCGGGAGTGTGAACTTTGGAAACCGGAAAGAAATTGTGAATAGGGAATTTTGAACAGGGAATTGCAAGGCGGAAAACCATGACCACTCACTCTTCAACTATGCGTCCCCACGGCGGTTACCGCACACTTCGCTCATTTCAGGTGACCGAAATCATCTACGACGGCACGGTTTCCTTCTGCGACCGCTTTATCAACAAACGGTCGCGAACCCATGACCAGATGGTGCAGGCGGCGCGCAGCGGACGGCAGAACATCGCCGAAGGGAGCAGGGCATCGGCAACGTCGAGCCAGACGGAATTGCGGCTGGTGAACGTCGCACGCGCCAGCCTGGACGAGCTGCTGTTGGACTACGAAGATTTTCTTCGTCAGCGAGGACTGCCGGCTTGGGGGAAGGATGATCCGCAGGCGCGGGAGGTGCGGAGGGTTGGAAGAGAAAATCCGACCGATCAGTCTGATCGGACAGATCAGTCGGATGCAAAAGCCTATGCTTGTTGGCTGAACCATGCCGATCCGGCGGTGGTCGCCAACACGCTGATCTGCCTGATTCATCAGGCAAATTACCTGCTCGACCGGCAGATTGCCGGTCTGGAAAAGCAATTCATTCAGGAGGGCGGCTACAGCGAGCGGCTGCACGCTGCCCGGCTGGAGGAACGCCGGAAACAGACACTGACCAATCAGTCAGATCGGACTGATCAGCCGGATAAATTGCTTTGTCAGGCATGCGGCAAACCGATGGTGGTTCGGACGACCCGGCAGGGATCAAATGCAGGGGCACAATTCTTGGGGTGTTCGGGGTATCCTGAGTGCAAGTCTACCCGGCCGGTTATGTGACCACATAGAAGTTGTGTCGCGACTCCATACAGTTTCTCAATAATCTGAAAATCATGACCAACCTCACCACCACCATCAAACACTTCGCCTCTCTCAACCGCGCCCCCGGCCCGACATGGACCGACGCCACCAGGCGCAAGGCCCCGCACAACCCGCTGCATTCGCCAGATACGCAGCAGGAATTTGTCTCTTGCACATTGTGTTGCTTATTGATAGTATGATTAATATGCATACTATGGAGGTGCAATCAGATGCTTACTGCGAATCGCCCTGTTGAGCGGGTAACAATTTCTGTACCCCACGAGCTTGCCAGCGAGGCCGACAACTGTTCAGCCGAGTTGAAAGTATCCCGTTCTGAACTGTACAAGTTAGCGTTGGAGCGTTTTCTCTCCGAGCAGCGACGCGAGCGGCTGAAACTGATCGTAGCGGAGATGGCGGAGGAGTACCGCGCTGATAAGGAACTTACTGCGCTTACCGTTCTCGATGATGAGGAGTTTGTATGAGACAGGGGGAAATCTGGTTGGTCAATCTTGACCCGACGATCGGCGCCGAGATTCGTAAAACCCGACCCTGCGTCATCCTGAATGACGACGCCATCGGTGGCCTGCCTCTCAAGGTCATAGCTCCGCTTACCGACCTGAAAACGCGCTATCGCGATGTCCCCTGGATGCTCTGCCTGGAGCCTGACAGCAGCAACGGATTGGCCAAGCCATCCGCGATCGATCTTTTTCAGGTACGGTGTCTTTCCGAGGCGCGCCTGGTTCATAAGACAGGCGCAATCACCACCAAGGAACTTGCTCTGGTTCAAAAAGCGCTCAAGCTGGTTTTCGGAATAGAATGAGCAACTTGACAGACCAGAATATTTTGATAACAGGCGACCACAAAAGAATGAATAATAGAATCAGTGAGGAACCATGCCTGATCAATCATTGATACTCTGGATCGTCGGCGCAATTTGTACCGTGACCGGCTTGTCCGGGCTGTTGCTGCCGGTTGTACCGGGTGCGCCGATCTTGTTTCTGGGGCTGCTCCTTGGGGCCTGGGCTGAGGACTTCCGTTACATAGGAATCTGGACCCTGCTGATTCTGGCGGGAATGGCCGCTCTGACCTACGTGGTGGAGTTTGCCGCCTCCATCCTGGGAGTCAAAAAGTTCGGCGGTTCACGACGGGCCATGGCGGGAGCAGTTTTGGGCGGGATTGTGGGGATATTTGTCGGGATTCCGGGGATTCTGCTCGGACCGTTTGTGGGTGCGGTAATTGGAGAACTGTCGCAGCAGCGCAGCCTGGATCAGGTAAGCCGGGCAGGTTTTGGTACGGTGGTGGGTCTGGCTATCGGAGTGGCGGGCAAACTCGCGATCGGTATCGCTATGATCGGTCTTTTTGTGCTGGTGCGTCTGGTCTGATTAAACAGGAAAAGCATAGGGGTCGCGTCTCAACTCCATGCAGCCTGATAATAGAAAGGGAGATACCATGAAAAAATACGTCTTGATTCTGCTGGCAGTCTGCTGCACGGCCTTGACCGCCTGTTCCGGCGACCAGGGGAAACAGCAGCTTGAAACGGCGCAGTTCGAAGAGAAGCAGAACAACAGGGAGCATGCTATAAAACTGTACGAAGAGGTGGTCACCAAGTATACGGGCTCGCCAAACGCGAAGATTGCCCAGGAGCGGCTGAATGCGCTGAAGGGCGGCAAGTGAAGGGGATAGTTCATCGTCCATGACTGACAGTACGGAGGTAATGACCTGTCACCTCAGCCGTAAAAGAAGTTTCACATGCCGATAACATGAAGAATAGCTTGAGGTCGAGAGGCCGGTGTCGTACTATGAACTCCCGTTCGGGCTTGCCTCGACGGGAGTTTCTATTATATGGCCGGAAGTTGATGTACGATATCCAGCCACAAAAAAGGGGTGTGCAGTAATGCGATTCAGTTATGACACTGCTGGTTCTTGCGCCACGCGGATCGATATCGAGATTGAAGCAGGTCTCATTGTAAGCGCCGATTTTATCGACGGCTGTGCAGGTAATACCAGGGCGGTGGCTGCACTGGTCAAGGGGATGCCGGTTGCGGAAGCGGTGCGGCGATTGAAGGGGATTGCCTGCCAGGGAGATACGTCGTGCCCGGATCAGCTCGCCCGGGCCCTGGAAACGGCCGAAATGAGATAAGATCAGTTACATCTCCCCGTATCGTCCGGCGGAAGATCCCCTGATAGTTGATAAGTAATATTCCGCGCAAAAGAGGCACTAAATGATCGATTTACCGGCTGCATTTTTCAGGCAAACAGGTCAAAACACATTTGAGCCAAGCGAGGCTACCATTGGCCCCTGGTCTCCGGATTTTCAGCATGGAGGCCCGCCATCGGCATTACTTACACACGCGCTGCGGGTTTATCCATCATCCCTGCCGTTAAAGATCACACGGGTGACCATAGAGATACTGAGCGCCGTTCCGGTAAAGCCGTGTGAGATAAAGGTAGAAGTTGTTCGGGGTGGCAAACGGATAGAACTTCTGAGAGGCGAATACACAGCAGAGGGTAAGACGTATTTGATTGCCCATGCCTGGCGCTTCATTTCCGAACCGGGTGTGACCGGCGTACTTCCGGATACATATACCATACCGCCGCTTCCGGGGCCGCAAACCTACAAATCGTTCCAGGGTGTCAGTTATTTTCCTTACGGGGAAGCCTTGGAGTGGCGTTTTACTAAAGGCGGATATGATGTCTTTGGACCGGCAACGGTCTGGACCAGGCCACGAATACCGTTAATTGAGAATCTCGAAATCGACCCGCTTGAAGCACTCATGCTGATGGTGGATTCCGCAAATGGAATCAGTGCAGAACTTGATTCCCGCGAGTGGACATTTGTTCCGGTAGATTTGACGTTAGGCTTGCATCGTCACCCTGAAGGAGAATGGGTGGGTATGGACGCACAGACAGTTATAGAAAATGACGGTATAGGACAAACGACAACTGTCGTTTTTGATAGAAGAGGCAAGGTTGGTCAGAGTGTCCATTCGTTATTCATACGACCAAACAGTTCCTCACAACACCATTGACAGCACTATTAACAGTATGATTAAATGTGCTATAAAGAATGTTACGGAGGCTTGCAATGCCGCATATATCTGCAAATGATCTGAAAATAAAAGGGGTTTCCGCAATTGAAGCGCTCCTTGCCACGCAACCGGAAGCGGTTATTTCCGTTCGCGGCAAGGAGCGGTTTGTCGTGATGGATATTGACCATTATCACTATCTGCGGGAGTGCGAACTGGAATCGGCTCTTGCCCAGACACGTGCCGATCTTGCCGAAGGGCGGTTTGTCAAGGGGAGCGTCGAAGATCACCTGGACCGCCTGAAGGCTGCTTGATGATCTGGTCTCTGGTATTTACCGAACAGTATGAAAAACGTGCCGGGCGGTTTCTGAAACGACATCCGGAGCTTGAAAAGCAGTATCTGAAAACCCTGCTACTGTTGGAAGCCAACCCTTTCCATCCCTCATTGCGTCATCAGCTGTCGGGGCGACTGTCCGGAATACACTCGATTTCAATCAACCTGTCCTATCGTATCACTCTGGAGTTTCTGATCAATGACCAGGAAATTATTCCGATAGATGTTGGCGACCACGATACGGTGTATTGATTCCCCCGGCCACGCTCTTGTCATCCCCACGCGCCAACTGATCCGTTGGGTAAATCGTTTGCACATCAAGCGGAAG
Source organism: Geobacter sp. (assembly GCA_009886055.1). Classification (GTDB taxonomy): domain Bacteria; phylum Desulfobacterota; class Desulfuromonadia; order Geobacterales; family Pseudopelobacteraceae; genus JACRCG01. The sequence goes on from VFJM01000342.1 coordinate 21,143, forward strand.
CGGCACACATTGTTTTTGCCACGGGAGTCTCAGGCTACTTGCCTTGTTCAATAAGAGACCCGCTGTAGACAGTGCCGTTTATGAGCACTTTGATGTCGTCCTTGTCGTTTTTCAGGATATATA
>VFJM01000348.1 GCA_009886055.1 Geobacter sp.
AAAGCCCGGCAGGAAGAGGTCAATTCTTCCGGAGTATGGATCTGGATGCCGGCGCCGTAGCGCAGAACCAGTGCCTCAACCTCCCTGAAATTGGCCATATACGGGCCGAAAACAGATGGCACTCCGACTGATGCCGGTTCCAGGAGGTTATGCCCGCCTATCGGCACCAGGCTGCCGCCCACAAACGCAATGTCGGAGAGCGCATACAGGTTCATCATTTCGCCGACGGTATCAACCAGCAATACGTCTCCACTTTGCATCAGCTGGCCATCCGAGAGGGTACGCCTTTGGTAGCGCAGTCCGGCGTTCTCAAGCAGCGGGACTATTTCTCCCGTCCGTTCCGGATGTCGCGGCACAAGAACGAGAAACATGTTGTTGAGGTGTGCAGAGAGTTCCTTGTAGGTCGAAATGACATACTGCTCTTCGCCGTCGCGGGTGCTGCCGGCCGTCAGAACAGAGGCATCTTCCGGGATGCCGTACCGGCTGCGCAGCACTTTTCGCTCTTCTGCAGTCGCCTGATGAGAGGGAATGTCGTTCTTGAGGTTGCCGGTGACCCTTATCGCTTCCGGATCTGCTCCAATAGAGGCGATACGATCAGAACCGACTTCCGACTGCATGCAGATAGCCGAGAAACAGCGGAGGGAGGGGCGGAAAAACCAGCTGAATTTTAAATATCGCTTGAATGAACGGTCTGAGATGCGGCCGTTGGCCAGCAGAAGCGGAATGCCGTTTCTGGCGGCTTCATGGGAAAAATTGGGCCAGATCTCGGTTTCCATTATGATGATGATTTGCGGTTTGACAGAGCGGAGGATTGCACGCACAGAAGGGAGAAAATCGAAGGGAAAGTACAGACAGAGGTCGACTTCGGCAAATCCGGCGGCGGTCGATTTCCCGGTCTCTGTCGTATTGGATACAACGAGGGCATGCCCCGGATAGCGGCAGCGAAGCGCTTTGAGAAGGGGGCGGGCTGCGATTGCTTCGCCGACCGAGACGGCGTGGAGCCATATAACCGGACGACCTGCAATTTTAGCCAGCAGACTCTGCGGAACAAAACCGAATCGTTCGGCTGCCGCCAGAGGCCATCCGAGCCTGAAGGATCGGTAGATATTGAACAGGAACAGCGGTATGAGCAGGAAGATGGAGAGTATGTTGTAGGTTATAAAGAACATGGATCAGATTATGATGCTGCCGAAGATGTTTCGTCCCGGTCAAGTCGCAGCAGGTAATATAACGCTACCGCAGTTAAATGAACCATACCCCAGGCCCAGAGCGTATCACTCAGAAAGTGCCCCCCCTGGGTAATACGGGCTATACTCATCATCAGACCAAAACTGAGTCCCCCAATAAGCCATAGACGTGCAACTCTTGGTTTCTTACGCCGATATACGAAAAAAGGAGCACTCAGATAAAATGCGACGGATGAGTGCCCTGAAGGAAACGAGCGACCTTCGTGAGCAATCCCCTTCTGCCAGGGGTGCAGGAACTCTTTGTTCCCGCCAAACTGGACGACTTCCCGCGGTCGTGGCCGTCCCCAATAGTCTTTGAAAAATGTATTCACGATCAGTCCCGGACCGATTGCCAGGAGGATAACCAGAAAAAGTCCCGGTCGAATCCAGCTGCGGCGCTGCTTGTAGATGCTGCCGATGAGAGCGGCAGTCAATCCGCATATTGCCAGAACAATCGCTGGTCCCCGACCCAACTGAAACAGCAGGTACCACGGCAGCTTATCCCCGACCGGCCATTTTCCATCGATGCGGAACAGCTCCGACAGCTTCAGATCGGCTCCGCTTGCTGCAATCATGATAGTAGCCAGAACCAGGATTGTGGCAGGGAGGACGAAATCACGCACTTTAGTCGTCATACCGGTGTTCCCGCCCGCTTCCAGCGGCGATGCACCCAGTACCAATCTGCCGGGTGAGCGCAAACAAACTCTTCAAGATAACGCGACAGCGCCTGAATGTCCCGATGGATGCCCTCTTCAGTACGGTCGCCGCACAACGTGTACTCCGGGTGGAACGTAAGAACATGCCGGTCATGTTCACGATAACCAAAAACGGGGACAATCGGCACCCCTGTTTTATGTGCAAATACGACGGGAGCCTTGTTTGCCCATGCTTTTCTGCCAAGAAAATTTATCAGAGCGCCGTTGTCCTCAAAGACGGCCTGATCAACCAGCATGCCGATAACTCCTTTGCTTTTGATAACACTAAGAATCGGTTTTGCAGCGGCCTTGGTGTAAATGACCTTGTTGCCGTAGCCCATTCTCATCTTTTCAACAATTGAATTAAGGTACGGATTGTTCTGCTTTCGGGCAATTGCCCATGCGTTCACATCCAGGTGCCGTTTGAATGAAAGTGAGATAAGTTCCCAGTTACCGCAATGGCCGCTGACGCAGAGAACTCCATTGCCTTTTTCTTTGGCGTGATGGAAGTTGTCCAGTCCATGTACT
>VFJM01000092.1 GCA_009886055.1 Geobacter sp.
AACGCTTCGATCCCCTTGGCCTGAAGTCTAGCCGTAAACCGTTCGGCGTTTTTTACATCGGCAAACGCACCCATCTGGATGGCATGTCCAAGCCGGGTGATGCCGGTCGGCTTGGCGGTGTGGCCGGTTACCGGCAAGGCAGAGATCAGTATGAGAATAAGCAGGGTACGAAAAAACATTGGGCGCCTGAGCGTAATCAGAGAGTGGTGGTAGTCTGAGGATGATAGTAGCCGTTATCGGTGCGACGGTAAAGCAGAAATTTACCCGAAAAGAGGCCTGGGGCATAGAGAACAAGTACACGTATGAGGTGTTTTCCCGAGGGATAACATCATGAGTAATCCGGTGATAATTTGCCCGTTCATAAATTTCCCCGTTTGTGTAATTTTAATCAGATACTTTGCAATCAATCCCGATGCAATAGTGAGCCTCCTTTGCTTGACAAACATTGATAAATCAAGTAATGAATGCTTTAGATACTTGCTACGCATAGTCATGCAGATAGTAACAACTACTTGGATGACGTTCAAGGTGACGTGATATCACAAGCATTGCCATTTTGGCTCAGTTGGTAGAGCACATCACTCGTAATGATGAGTTTAGTCGATAAATAGTAATAAAACAGCTTGTTTTTAGCTTAATTTAGTTCTGCAATTAGACCAAATTAGACAATTAGATAAGCCGCTGTGGCTCAGGGGTAGAGCAGCTCACTCGTAATGAGCAGGTCATCGGTTCAATTCCGATCAGCGGCTCCATAAATAAAGGGGTTACGGGTTTTCCGTAAGCCCCTTTTTTATTGGTAATTTGGAAAAATTGTACAGTTTGAAACACCACTGGAAATGTTACCTGACTCTATCTCTTTGTCGCGCCAGCGGCACCTTTTTTCATCAGGTAATTGGCGGTATAGATAAAGTCATCAATATAGTCATGCTTGCCATCGCCGTTAAGGTCGTGCTTCGGTTTTGCTGCGCCGCTATCGGCCAGAAAAGCGGCAAAATCAGCTTCAACAGCCGAAACTCCACCGACGGGGGGGGCAAGGGTGAGGGGGTATTCAATAATATCGCTGTCTGTCATAACAGTCAGGCTGGACTGAACAGCACCGGCCTTCGGCAAGGCGACAATTACCCACCCAAGGGAAGCGTCCTTGCTGAGTGACACCATCTTTGCGCCATTCAGGAAAAAGTTCGGCGAGTTGTCACCGGTTGTTTCAAGCTTTAACCGTAAGTTCAGCACAGTCTTGCCGTCACTCAGGGCAATTGCCGGTTCCTGGCGGACAGACGGGGTGATTTCTTTGGTATAGAGCGCAATACAGGAGTCAGGAGACTTTACGCCCTTGAACATGCGGAAGCTCTCAAGAACACTTGTGTAGGAGGTCGATTTGATCTTCTCCTGTTTTTGTGGTTCTGCCACCGGCTTTACCTCGGCAGGCGGATCAGCCGTCCTGGCGGGCTGCTGCTCAATAACCGGAACGGGTGTGCCGGGTGTATCCACCGCTCTTTTGTCGCTTTTTGCCTGGACATCGCCCGGCATGCTGACAGAGCCGAGATAGGTCGGAATTGAAGTGGTTGCAGCAGTTGTCGACGACCCCGCAGTAGTTGTTACAGCCGTCTGGCTGAAAGGGATACCGGCCGTTGTGATAACATTTGATGTGGGGGGAGGTGATACAACAGTGCCACCCGCAACCGCAACCTGGGCAGTTACGGGCGATCCCTTGCTGTTGATCATGTTGACGGATGCCGAGGTAATTCCCCCCGATCCGCTAAGGGGGGTAAAGCTCACGGTTGCGATCTCTCCACTGCCCGAAAATGATTTAGTGCTGATAATCGCAATCTTGATGGAGCCGGGATTATTCGTGTTGGCAGCCATTAAAGCCCCGGAAACCAGGCTCCCCTGAGTGACTGTCGGCGTAGAAAGTGAGCTGCTGTCGTAGATAATCGTCAAGTCAATTCCGGCGACTCCATCCATAGAGTCGCCTTTTACACTATAACTGCTGTTACCCGCAGGGGTGATTGTCACGGACGCTGCAAACGCAGCCGGTACGCTCAACGTTAACAGGGTGATAGTGGCTAACAGCATGAGAAGTCTGGTCATTATTTCACCGTCCGATAGTTTATTGATAGAGTACGGCACTGTTCATGACGGCAAAAGTTCCGCCGCTGTAACCTCCACCGCCAATTAAGAGAACCTTGCCGGAAGACGGCAGCATGGTGGCAGTGTGATTGGTGCGCTCCAACAGCATGTTTCCGTTGGTATATGCAAAGGAACCTGCGCCGCTCCGGGTATATATCTCTGCGGTTGCCAGCGATGATCCGGTCTGGGTTGTTGACAAAAGCCCGTAACCACCTGCAACCAGCATGGTTCCGTCGGTCAGGAGAGTCGTCGTATGGAATCCTCTTGTATCGATCAGGACAGAGCTGAGGGTAGTGAATGTGCCGGTCAACGGATTATATGTTTCAGCAGATGCAAGATAGGTTGCTGAAGGGACATCACCTGAAATCGTTCCGGAAGAACCGCCCACTATCAGAATTGTGCCGTCAGCCATGGTTGAAATGGTATTCAACCAGCGCGGGGTTGCCATAGAACCGGTAGAGGTAATTTTATTGCCTGCCGCCAATGCCGGATCGTACAATTCAGTAGTGGCCAGTTTCTGGCCGGCAAGGCCTATGCCGCAAACCAGCAGCACTTTGCCGTTATTCAGCAGAATAGCTGAATGAGAAAAACGCGCATCATTTATCACGGTAGTAACAGAAGGGGTGAATACGCCGGTTGCAGGGTCAAAAATTTCGACGCTGTCAAGTGGTGTCCCGGTTGTCAGGTCGGAAACTGAACTGCCGCCGGCTATCAACACGGTGCCATTTAGAAGCAACGTAGCAGTATGATAGACACGGGCAACCGACATGCTTCTGATGGTTCTGAATTTTTTCGACGCCGGATTATACAGCTCCGCTCCTGCAAGAGCATTGTTGTCTTTGTCGTAACCGCCGGTAACAAGCACTTTGCCGTTTGGCAGCAAAGTAGCCGTGTGATAGGCGCGCGTAATGCCCATAGCTGAAACAGTAGAAAAATCACTGGAAGCGCTTCCGTATAGTTCAGCTTCTGCGATCGCCGCACCGGAAGTGCCGATACCGCCTGTCACCAGCACATCACCGGTGGCAAGCAGGGTTGCAGTGTGGTTGCTGCGGGCGGTCGTCATGCTCCTCACGCTACTGAAATTTCCAAAGTAGCCACCACCCGCGCCCGCCAGGGCAAGACTCTTTATGGTTATCTGGGCCGAAGCGCTCTGTGTCCTGTCGGCTGTTGTTGCGGTCACAGTCACAATAGCCGGATTCGGTTTTACTGCCGGCGCGGTATACACACCGGAAGCGGTTATCGTCCCTACGGCGCTGTTCCCGCCCGCTATGCCGTTAACGCTCCATGATACTCCAGGAAGATTGGCTGACATAGGAATGGATAACCCCGTAATCACGCTGGCTGTCGCAGGTGAGATGATCAGCGCCGCCGTGCGGATATTGACCCCTCCACCACCACCGCCACTGCATGCTGCCAGAGAGCAGATAAACAGTATAAAAGTCACCAACGACACTAACGATCGCCAGATTGCGGGCTTATAGACATTGGTTTTCATTATTTAAGCTCCTTCATGGTTGCCATAGTGACAAGCACTGTGCAACGGCTTGATCACATCATTTCGTGGCCAACAGGTTAGCACCCAGATAATAATCGGTAGTCAGCACGTAATCGGTGGTGGCCAGGTTTACAGCCGGAAGTGGATTTGGCACTGGCGTTGGCAGAAAGTTGGGACTCGAATACCTGTTAAAGCTGAGGCGTTCGGGATTAGAGAGGCTGGCTTCCACTGAAAAAACTGGAATACCGGCTGTTGTGGCACTTGGATCTCTCGCAAAGGTGACATCCATCAGAGGTTTTGCTGACACGGCATTGATGCCAAGTTTGAGCAAAAGCCAGTTATAAACGTCAAGCCCTATGGGAGAAAGGAAGAAACTGTTTGTGCCCTCGATTACCGAAGCGGCATATGATGTAGCTGGGCTCGCTACCGGATACGTTGGCGAAGTGAAAATAGAGCCGAGATCGCCCTTCACGATAACACTCAGCGTGGCCAGATTGGATATGTTTCGATTAAGAGCCACATGCACCACAGCCTTGTCAGGCTGCGGAATAAACTGAATCAGTTTGCTGCCTGCATAGGCGCCGGAAGAGACGGACACCGTTACATTCGACTGGACAGGACTTTTTACTCTGACAGATGCGATGCCGCCGGTCACGGGGGTCTGGGCTGTCAGAGCTGCCGTCGCCGGTGAAGCCGAAAAAGTAACCTTCGTGCCATCAGTTAGCTTGCCGCTAAAGTCGGCGGATACTGTGGTCGAATAGTTCACCAGCACCGGCGAGTTTGCCGAAACTGTCACCGGAATTATGGGTGTTCCGCCGCCGCTACTGCCACCGCCACCGCCGCAAGCCGAAATAACAAGTGTTGATGCTGCTACCAGAGCCAAGCTGACATACGATTTTGATTTCATTCGATGTACCTCCATGTCTTGGTAAGACGCTTTTTTATATGTGTGATCTGCCTTAATGCCTCGAAAAATCACCAAGCAACAATTCCCAAAGCCTTCTGTAGCACCAGCAGCGCATCAGGTATTCCAATGGCACCGCCACTCCTGTTAGGCCTGCTATCCGCATCAAGGGGGCTCACTTTGCCGTTGCGGACAATAAGTGGTGTAGTCTGCCCTCCGTCTACAAACACGTTCAAGAGAACGAGTACATCCACAACATTAACAACTCCATCTCCATTAACATCACCGGGCAGTGCGAGATATGAGTAAGCCTTTGCCACATCCAGTCTGCCGTATCCGTAGGTATTATTCGGGCCGGTTGGACCTTCCACCGAGTATTTCAAAGCCTCTTCAACTTGCTCCAGCGTCAAGCCGGGAATAGCCGACATCAGTAAAGCAATAGCGCCAGAAACATGTGGCGTGGAAAAAGATGTGCCGCTAAAACCGGCATAGCCACCTAAAAAAGCTGTACTGCGTATACTTTCTCCCGGAGCTGTCAGAGCGGGGTAGACTGAGCCGTTTACAGCTGAAGGTCCCCTGCTGCTGAAGTACCCGATACTGCCGGTACTGTCGACAGCTCCAACAGGAAAAGCCCCCGGATTGTTGCCGGGACTGGTTGAGCTGTTGGCTAATGGCCCCTGGTTTCCCGCTGCAAACACCACCGCTATGCCGGCAGCCCGTAACACATCAATATCGCCCTGAAACTCAGCATCATACTCTCCGGCAGGCGTATCGAGATCCCAGGAATTGTTGACCACATCCGGTGTATCGGGGGTGCCTGGGTTGCCGTCAGGATCTAGCACCCACTCGAATGCCGCATGGATTACGGCCAAATCTGAATTTCCAGCGTCACTAAAAATCTTTGCAGCCATCCACTTAGCACCGGGAGCAACCCCAACCGGGTTATCTGTAGTGCTTCCAGCTACCATGAGACCGGTGACTGCTGTACCATGACCATCTGTGTCGTAGGGTGTCGCCGTGTTACTGTAAGGATCTAACCAGCTGTTTGCCCCGCCTCGCCATTTTGAAGTCAGGGCAGGGTGGTTCAGATCAACACCGGTATCCAGGCTAGCTACAACGGCTCCCTGTCCTGTAAAACCTTTGGCCCAAAGCTCCGGAGCACGTATCTGGGCCAGGTTCCAGCTGTCTGTCACTGTCGCTGTGCTAACAGTAACACCTCGTTTTATAATCCGGTTAGGACTGATTTCGGCCACATCAGGCAGTTTAGCCAGCTGGTTGATACCCTCTGCGGTTGCTGTCAGGATAAACCCGTTAAAAATCCAGAATGGCTTGATTTTTTTGACCCGAGCACTGTTTTCCTCACGGGCAAGCGCTGCTCTCACTTTTGACTGAGAAAGTTCAGCCGTTTCCTTGAGGTTGCGGACCACTCTTGCGGTTCGCCTGTGCCTACTTTCATCAACAGTCGCAATCTTCATGGCATGCTGGTCATGCTCGGACTTGAGTTTAACGATGACCTCAATGTCATCGTTAACAGACATTTTAGCTAGTTTAGCGACAAAAGAAGGGTCGAGTGTGGCAGGCCAGGTAACTGCCGGTATTAAAATCAAAGTCAAAGAACAATAAACGGATTTAGAAAGCATGGCCAATTTACTCAACTACGAGGTCTTTTATACCTACGCTGCCCATGGAAAGGGTCAGTTTGCTGCCTTGCCGGACTATTCCGCCCGTATTTCTGAAAAACATCCAATAGATGCGAGTCGGCTCATTTGTTTTTGCCAGTTGGCGTAGTTTCCCTATCTTTGCCATATCAGGTACCGGCAGAATCGCCCCGGTTTTCTGGTCGATCATGTGCAGCTTGGTGCTCCTGTTCAAAACTTTCTGCGCTTTTTCCAGGTCGAGAATGCGGTAGCGCATATCAACCATGATCCCTGAAGCAGACAGGCTCACACGCTCAACCAGAATTCCATTCGACTCCCATCGATGTTTTGCCCTGATGGCTGACGAAGAGTAATTGGCCATGACGGATGCCGAGGAATGATTTGTCATGACTGTCTTTTCGGTTGTTTCAGCGGCCACTACAGGTGCTGCCGCCATGACTCCGAAACTGAGCAGGGTTGCTATCGCTCGACCACACTTTTTTTGTAAACACACGCTCAATAGCTCCATATCTGCATCTGCTAGTTGATACTCAAGGCCCTTCGCAGGACATACAGCGCGTCACTCAGCGTCAGTACCCCTGTTCCCTTTCCGCATGGCAGGCCATTTGCTGATGTCGGCGTTACATCGCCATTAAGGTCAGGAGTCGAGTTGACATACTTGTTCAGCAGGACCAATACATCCACCATGTCGATCTTGCTGTCAGCGTTCATATCACCCTTGAAAGGGTTACAGTTGGTGCCTGCAGGAAAGCTGCTGATAAAGCCGATCATACTGCCGGTTGCATCCGAAGAACTGACCCGCCAGCTTCGCCGGTCAAAGAGCGTGAAAAAATTTGGCTCCGTCGGCGGGGTTGCTGAAAGGTCAAGGATGACGTCGAGGGTTTTCCCCGCAGCCATAACCGGAGCATGTTCGTCACGAGCATAGGCCAGAAAATTTCCATCTTCTGCAATCACTTTAACGGGCTTTCCCGCGATGGTCGGCACATTGTTCCGTGAACCGGCATTGATCAATCGCAACAGGGTCCTCATGGCGGGTGGCGCTGTTAGTTGTGCTGCCGGAGTGGCGGTGTCCGGAAAGGTTTTGCCATTGAAGAGAAAATATTTCGGAGCATAACTCAAGGCATAGTTTTTAGGTTTGTCTGGGTTTGGATCGATTGCCGTGCCGTTACTGCCGACATAGGCGTTGAAGTCCGGGTCGATCTCGCTGAACACAGCAACTTGCTCGATGTCATAGGCACTGGCAGCATTGGCGTAAGCTTGGTTCGCGACCGCAGGTCTGATAATAACTGCACCGTACAACCCCATTGGAATCTGGGTAGCCGGGTTGGTTCCACTCTGGTAAACAAATGTGCCAGGCTTCAATCCTGTAAAGATAAAAGACGCCGTCGTCTCACCGCCGACAGGAGCCGCTGGTGCATGGGCGGTAAACGACATGACTCTGCCATTTTGAGATGCCGGTGCGGGAGCCAGTCGCAAACCGGGGATGTAGACGGAAACAGGCACAGGCAGTCTGTTTGTCAGGTTGATGGTCAGGTTTGCATCTGCTGCTGGCAGGTCTAGCGTTGGTCCTGGCACTTTGATGATACCGTCTCCTGTCACTGCCGTTATGTCAGCAAAACCCCATACTGGAACGACTCTTCCGTCAGGCATGGTGAGGTTCGCCGAGTCGGCGCGGAGATCATAGACTCTGGCACTGGCCTCTGTAGCCAAGCTGATGAACGCGACGACTGCTGCCATAATTATCAAAGTCAGTTGTTGTGTGCTGATTTTCATTGCATGAACCTCCCAAAATGCTTACGGCATGTATTCGTCAAGAACAGTCAGATTGTCTCCCGTTGCCGGCCACGGCACGATGCCGGCCATGGTCAGTAAACCACCGGGAAAAATATCGTTATTGGTAAGTTCTCGCTCCGCATGGCTGTGCCACATGAAGAAAAAACCGTTGAACGGGTTGAATCCGCCCTCACCCGGCGTCAATGCTTCTTTTGAACCGAGGAAAGGACTGCCGCTCCCGTTGGGTCCGGCCATTGTTTCCTGAATGCCTGGCATGATGACCGGCAGGCCCTGCGGCGGCAATTTCGGGGTTAATCCGCTGGCTGCCGGAGACGTGAAGGGAGTGAAGGTTTTTATGTGGTCTGCAATGTACTCATAGGGGCGGAAGGTTGCAGTGTCTTCATAGATATCCCAGCCCAATCCCTTGCCGCTCCAGGTAAAGGTGGCGTCAAAGGTTTTGCCGGGGGCCATGGTGACGGTGAAGGCCTCCCAGGAAAGATCGGCGCCTGTTCCGCCGCTGCTCTGTAGCAGGTTGCCGTCCTCCGCCACAACTCTCATGTGGTTGCCATGAGTATGCAGCGGGTGAAAATCCTGACCCATGTTGATGATCCGGATCAGAACCCGTTCACCGGGGTGAAAGAGCGGCATGCAGTTATACGGCTGGGAAGGTAGCTGGAGGCTGCCGCTGACTACACCGTTTTTGCTGGTGAGTGGCATTCCCATAGTGTCCGGGGCGTTGCGCCCGTTGATGAACCAGTAATTTGCCTTCCAGGCGCTGAAATCAAATGGCTTGTTGATCTTGTCCTGTTCGAACTCCATCCACCGCTGGAATTTTGGGTCCATTTCAGAGACCATATAGAGAAATTCGCGGTCATAGACCGTTGACATGTCGGAGGAATTTGAAGGATTATAGGCCACTCCGCCGATCCCGGTCGGGTTGTTATAGTCCAGCCGCACCTGGGGGTGTCTGACTCCGTTCGTGGATGAATAGAGGCCAAACGGCACGGTGTTGTGAATAGCAAGTTTTTTGTGAAGGACAGGGCGCACGACAATCGCCCCGAAAAGACCCATTCGTAGTTGGATAGCCTGGTTTGAGCCACTCTGATAGTAGAAGGTGCCTGCCTTGTCCGCCCGAAAAGAGTAGGTTTGAGTTCCGCCCGGTTCGCATTCTGGAACCAGCGACGAAAGCCGGCCCTGCTTAAGGGCCGGCACCATGGAGCTTAGCGTGGTCATTCCCGGAAACATCATCGAGACCGGTTCTTTCAGTTCGTTGGCAAGGGTTATGGTGACGGTATCACCCTGATTGATTATCAAGGTCGGTCCAGGGTATTGGACGGATGCCCTGCCACCGGGAGTAGTGTCGGCAAAACCCCAGAAGAGGAGATTGCCGCCGTCCGGTGTACTCAAGCGTCCCTCGCGGGCCGCAAACTGGAAAGAGGTTCCGCTAATGCCGTCGATAAATGCGTTGGCCTGACCGACGCTCAGGAGTAGTATAATTGCTGCCAGTATAAGAGATATTTTTTTCATGAATTGTAGTTTCAACATGCGACCGCCTCCATGGACAGGACTATTAAATAATGGTTATTTCAGTCATCGCTCCGCCCCGTTCCATTTGATCGTTATTCAGCTGGTTCAGGTTGCGTGAATAGAAATAGTAGGTGCCAGGGGCCCAGCCCGATGTATCTAGAATGAGGTCATACGTTTCACCCGGCCCCATGAATACGGAGTTGGCAGAATAGGAGAGGTCCTTGCCATCCGGACCGCGCAGCAGTTTGGCGCATTTACCTATTACCTTGAAGGCCGGGCCGTTGAACTCCAGGGTGGTAAAGTTCTGGATGGAGAGATTGGACAGACGCAGCAGAATTCTCTGGCCCTGATTGGCGGTCACTTTCGAGTCAATCGGCTGGGAATAGTAATTGACTTTACCGATACTGGCTGCATCGTTGAGAACGGACGCTCCAACGGTGTCCGGGTAACCGCGGCCATTGAGCATGTAATGACTTGATTCCATGTCTGCGAACGGCAGTACATCGGCAGCCAGAGACTTTTGGTGGAAAATAGCATCAAAATCGGAAAACTGGATTTCTTTCTGCACGTGATAACCGGTGCTGCCGCACATGGATCCGCTCAATGTAACAAGGGTTGTTTCAAAATCGGTTTTGCCGGGATTGTAGGGAGGTAGATTGTCGCAGTCGTTATAGGCAAACTGGGTAAAACCACTGACAGGAACTAATGTTTTCCGGGTATACAGATCCTGGCGCGGCATGATGAAGAGGTTGCCCAGCATGCCCATCTCCATGTGTTCGGTGGCCTCAACATGGCAGTGGTACAGATAGGTGCCCGGCTCGACGAGATTGTAGTAGTAGGTCAGGTCAAAGCCCATCCTGATGCCGAAGCTGGCCATCGGTTCGCCGTCAAAGACCGGGGCTGCCTGCGGGAAGCCATGGAAATGAACGGAATGGGGATCGAACAGGTCCGGACGTAACTTCATCCCCACGTTGGTTAAAGTCAGGTAAAATTCCTGTCCTTCATAGTACGAGATGGTCGGCGCTGGCATTTCTGCCCTGAACTCAGTGTTCTTCATGAAAGTGCTCGCCGGAAAAGCGGAGCCTTTATTGAAGCCAAAAATGTACAATCCTGTTCCATCAGCCATCTTGGAATAGCCGTCACCCGCTGCCAGATGCATTGAGACGGCGGCAGGTGTGCCAGGCAAACCAATGAAATCCGGTACTGTTCCGGTTGCAGTCCCATCATTATTCCAGTCGACAATGCCGGGAATATCGTAGGGGAACTGCAGGAATGCCGCAGCCGGCAGAGCGACAGCAATCAGTGCCAGAGCCAGCCAGTATGTCAAGAGTTTATTCGTCGTCATACATCCTCCTCTCTTTGTTCATCGAAAAAAAATGCCCTGTTGAATGTTGCGTTATGGCTCATGTGTTACCAACGGATTATCCCAAGTGCCCGCTGCAACAGGAGTAACGCATCCCCCAGATCCACTCCGGGCTTTCCATCAATGTTCCAGGAAGGATTGGTTACACCCGTGACAATTCCGTTAAGCAGTACAAGCACGTCAACCATATTAACAACTCCATCATTATTGAGATCGCCGGCGCTGTTATACTCATCCGCTCCAATGCCGACCACGCGCGCATCACCGTCATAATCCGTTGTTAATTTACCGGAGGGTAAAACATCAGCAGAATCAACGCCGATCAAAGTCGCACCCAAAATCGCCGGAGAGGACCCTTTGATATGATAATCACCTGTCAGATTCATTGGAGTAAAGCTGAAACTAATAAAGTTGCCCAGTGTAGCTCCACCCTGGAAGGCATTGATAGTATTGCGGTAGGGCGCAACGAACGCCGGATCAACGGTCACATTGCCGCTGCTGGTGACGGTATTGATCTGATTGGTTTCCACAAGCGGTGTGAGAGCCGGATTGGTCAACAGGCCGTTTCTGACTGTCAGCTTGCTGGTGGCATCCGCCCCAAAAACACCTACGTCCCAGTAGCCAAAGTCAGACAGGGTCGCAATCTGGTTTACACCTGGGTTGGCCCAATAACGGGAGAAGTTGCCGACGATGATGTTGTTGACGATGTTCGGCGCTGCGGTGTAGGTCGCGTAGCCGCTGCGGATGCTCGCATCAATCAGGGCTAGCAGTCCAGCGCTGACCGGTTGTACTCCGATTCCGGCCGGAGCCGGAGTGGTGATCTTATCGATCAGGGCAGCGGGGCCTTCGACAAACGGCACGTTACCAAATGACAATTCCCCAGTTGACGTGGAATCATTGTTGGCAATAGTGTTCCAGACGATATCGGTGTTGACGGCATCGAATATGGCGACACCGCCGCCAAAACCGGCGCTGATGTTGTTGACAATCATGTTGTTGTAGATTTTTGCCCGGTACCAATTGGATGGAACAGACGGGTTAGCCGCCACATCATCGCCGTTGTAACGCAGCAAACCGATGCCGCCACCCAGGTTGCCCGCCTTGTTGCCCTGGATCAGGTTGCCATTGATAATGACATTACCAGCGCCGGGAGTAACTGGATTGGGGGCCAAGAGAGTGGGCGCGGGCGGCAGTTCTCCACCGATAAAAATCCCGGCCCCTTCATCAAATGACTCGTTGAAGAGTATCGAATTACGGGCAATCAGGCCGGACTGGTTACTGTCGGCGTTACTGAGGCCAAACTGCGAAATCCCAGCTCCTGCCAGGGCAGCATAGTTGCCGTAAATCCAGGAATCAGTTATCTGGTAGTTATCGCTGCCAGCATGTAACGCGATACCGCCGCCGCTGCTCACAGCCGTGCCGATGGCACCGTTCGAAGAGACCTCATTGTGATTAATGACAATCCCGTCGTTAAATGAGCTGAAGTAGGAGTTTGGTAAGGCATTGTTTACCACCGTTGGTGTGCCAATCCTGATCCCACCGCCGTATGTTCCCTGATTGCTGGAAATCTTGTTATTTGTGATCTGCAAATTGTGAGCGTAGGCGTTGACGAATATGCCTCCCCCCAGCGAGGCCCCGGTGATATTAAAGCCATCAATCCTTGCGCCCGGGGTTATGTTGAAATCATCATCTGCAAACTCTGAAGGTAATGCAGGGTCGGTGTCGTTTGACCTGTCGTGTCGGCCGAGCACCATGATGCCTGCGCCCGAATCGAGAGCAAATACGGGAGTAGGGCTGCCAACAGGATCTATGGAGAAAGTTTTATCAGGAGTGGTCGTGATAAAGCTTGCCAGTTTTGCGTCCCAGGCGGCCTTTTTTTCAGGGGTAAAGAAACCGGCCTTGATAAAGGTGGAATTGGCGCCAGAACCTTGTAGTCGCACCGGTTTGTTCATGATCAGATTTTCCGCATAAATGCCCGGTTTGACAATAATAAGGTCACCGTCCGCAGCAGCATCAATGGCGTCCTGGATTGGGTGCGGTTTTATAGCGCTCGGAGGCTCTACATAGGTTGCCGTGCCACCGATATGAAGAGTTATCGCGGTGACAGAGGACATAAGATTGTCTCCCCGCGTAATTTCAAGCTGTCCGGTGGACGAGCCGGCAGGAATTACTACTGTGATCGATGAATTTGTCCACTGGGTGACAGTAAGTGGAATTCCATTCAGAGTTACTGTTCCCTGCTTTGTCCCGAAGCCGTAATTGCGGATCGAAGTGCCGCCAATATTAGGATCGGGATTGCGTACGACCATGTCACCTATAGCAGATATGGTAACTATGTTTGTAATGGATGAATTTGCTACCCAGGGGCCACCACCAGGACCAGGGCCATCTACTCCTTTTATGCCAGGCACACCGTCAGGCAATGCGAAGTCGAGGGCCGCCGCACCGATCTGTGGACGGATAGGAATAATGGGGGTGTCGGCATAGGTTGTCTTGCCGGCCCAGACGTCGATTTTCCACTCAACAGTTGGATAACCGGGGTTATGCCAGGGGTCGGGATTGGTTGGATCTGATCCAGGGTGATTCAGGATGATTTTTACCATGCCTGGACTCACCCCGGTCGGATTGGGGATATTGGTCGTGTAAGTCGATGGCAACAGGGCGTTGTAGATACCCCATTCGTCGCTGTAGGTTCGTACCAGTTCGTGACCGTTAAAATCCTGAAACGATATTGGCATGAATGAAGGTCCGGGCTTGTCTCCCAACCGTGGGTTGCCGGGGCGGTTCTCCAGTGCCAGATCGTCGGTAACCAGCCCGATGATGCGGGCAGCCAGCGGCACCTGGGTGAATATGCGGAATTCCGCGCCTGCATTCTGGCCATCCTGCAGGTCGATCAGTTTCATGGTGCAGAGCGGCTTGGTCTCGCCTTTAAAGGGGGCTTCGCTGGTGCCGTCGAACGACAGAAACTGGGGCACAACATGGTTCGGCCCGACGCAGCGCGGCGGCAGCGCAGCAGGTTGAGGTTTGGAAGGGAGGAATGTATCGCCGGATGCAACCAGGTTCTGGTCCTCTTCCTTGACAACTTCATAACCAAGTGGTGGTATCATTTCTACAACGTATTGGCCAGCCGGAAGAGGTTTGGTTGTTCCGTCCAGCGGATCGGTGTACTCGGTGAAGATCCAGCCGCCGTCGTATACCGCCGGCTTGATCTGGTTCCAGGTGGAGATGGTCTCTGCGCAATCGATATAGTCAAAGAGCGGTATCTCTTGGAGTTTATCTTTCAGTCCGGCATTGGCTATACTATCAAGGCATCCGGTCAGCATGCCGGTTGTTGGGTTCAGACCTTTATAGGTTCTGGTGTCCGGCTGCGGAGTGGCGTCTTCAAAAGCAAAGCGATCCCAACTGTCACTCACCGTCTCTGCAATCGGCTTGTCGTAGGGCGGATCAAATTTGGGTTTGCCATTGGCGTCAAACCCGGTCGGTTTCCAGAGTTTGAATTTCACGTTGCCCTGTCCCGGCTCCCAAGGGGACTGTAAGCTTAGCCTGGGGTCGCTGGGTGCTCGTGTGAATGCATAGGTGACAACACCAGAGATTCCGCCGTTTGTGACCGTCGTCCCATCCTTGAGTGTTACCGGGTAGGGTGCCCGTCCCCAGTCGATGTGCATGGTATTGTCAAAGAAGAGCATGAACCCTTCGAGCAGTGACCCAGGCCCAGGGGCCTCGGTGCGAACTTCAAGAAGTGAAGGGTCTTCAGCTTTAGGGTTGAAGATGTTTGCTCCCCCCTTGTCGACATAGACCGTGGCGCCGGTAGGATAGAAACGGCTGTAATCGCTCTCGGCAATCAACCATTTGAAGAAGGGGAAAACTTCGGTCAAGGCAAAGCTGCCGTCCGTGGTTGACACGGTGCCCTGATAGAGAGAGCCGTCACGGAATCTGATGCCAGCAGCAAGGTTCGGAATCCCCTGTTCGGTTGCATCACGTTTGCCGTTCAAGTCTGTATCAAAAAAATAGCTCCCCTCATATACGCCGAACCATTGGAAAACCGGTATTTGCCCTAGTGAAACGGTGGTTGTAAGATTGCCAGGGGGGGGGACTGCCGGTACTGTGACGGTCCGGAAATCGATGACCTGATCCAGCGGTTTGTCCCACATGGTAAGGGTGTAGGTGCCGGGCGGTACGCCCTTGATGACAAAGTTGGCGTTGCTGTCACACGAGGAGGTGAGAGTGATATCTCCCGAGGGGTGCAGCGCTGTCCCCGGACAGCCGACTACAAAAACCTGCCTCTGGGCCGCGCCGAATTCGCTCAAGGCGACATAAGCCTCCGGCACCGGTTCGCCGGGGTTGAGGCCCATCTGGGCGGGGGGGCGGTTGATGCGGTTCTGCACCACCTGGCCCGAAATTTGTCCGTAGGTTTCCGTGACCAGGTTAAGGGATCTGAATGCGTTGGCATTGAAATATGCGGGATCTCCTGTTGCCCTGACGTTGTAGTCGGTCGGCAGCACGAAGCCTATAAAGGAGTGTACCCCGAAGAAGCCCGCCTCGGTATAGTAGGTAGGTTCACCGGCAACAACCCAGTTATCGATGCCGGGGGTGCCTTCAATGGTCGATGTCTGCACCCAGGGACGGCCATCCGTAGGGATGGCCCGTACTCCGTACTTGCCTGGTCCCAGATTTTGGATAAGCACGTTGCCAAACAGACCGGGAATTGCCGCTGACAGAGTGCCGTCCGGAAGCATAACCTGCCCGGCTGTCGGCGAGGAAAGTACATATCCCAGGCCCAACATTCTGACATTGCCTGGATCGCATGAATCTGAATTGTTGTATACGGTACCTATCGGGTTAGCGCAGATGTCCTGGGCCTGTTGCCCGAATGTGTCGTACAGCACAACCCTGAAGTTCGGCAGCAAGGCCTCGGCATCAGGTGCGCCGTTGACAGGGTTGTTGTCCTGAAAAACCATTACGCTGATCTGGGCTGCTTGAAGGGTGGATGTGCCATACGCGGTCAGGGCTACTGAAGTTGCTTTATTTTGTACACCACCACCGGTGATAGTATAGCCGGGAGCCAGTACGGAAACAAAATAACGTCCATCAGGCGGCAGATTCACGACAGGGTTGGCGCCGGTACCGGTTGCCAGAACCTTGGCGGTGGTTTTGTGCACTGATACGGAAATACTGTCACGACTGTTGTACACTCCGACGTTCCCGACGGCGTCCCAGGTATTATCCTCCTGGACAATCCATTTGTAGTCACTGAGCACAGTGCCGGTATCAGTTTTTACATTGATGGTGAAAGCGGCCTGCGCGGATGGAACCAGCGCTGTCAGCAAGAACAGCACGACCACGGCAGCAAGTACGGAAAAGGCGGGACCGTTGTTTAACTGCTTTTTCATACGTCATCCTCCGTTTATGCAAAAAAAGGTTGCTCGCGTTGAATTCAATTGTAAATTGTAAATGAGATGTAGAATTAACAGAACGGCAGCAGCGTGCTCCAAAAAAATCTAAAAAACAAGCGTAAGTATAAATTTATTTCAAACCAGTGTCGTCCGGTTTGGTTCTTGCTTACGTCGCATAGCGACAGATTGATGGTAGACGGGGAATTTATTCCCCGGAAATGGTAGACAGATTTCACATCGTCACGTACGTGACGAATGAATATTTGATGTTTTCATCCGTGGGATAAATCCCACGGCTACCATAGAACGCCCCTAACGTGGC
>VFJM01000344.1 GCA_009886055.1 Geobacter sp.
GCGGCCGATTCGAATTGATTGGTTTTGCATCCCAGTGTGCTGATGGCTACCCGTTTCATATAGTGATCAGATCCTTTTCAAGTTTGGCAAGTGTCCTGCTGACATAGACAACAACGACCAGTGCTGCCGACCACGTTATCCCGAATATTCCCCACCATATGCCGATCAGCCCTAATCCCATGACAGTTGTGAACAGGTGGAATACAAATGCCGGTCCGGCTATCTGGCGGTAGAGTCCGATAATGAGACCGAACAGCGGCATCCTGATCCCCTGCATTGCTGAAATGGAGATGTAGAGCAGAACGTACGCCGGCAGTACATACGCTTCAACGGTCAGAAACCCGACCCCGGTGTCTATAACTGAGCGGTCATCGGTGAAGAGCCCCATCAATTCACGGCTAAACAGGAGTGCAGCAGCGGTTCCGGAGGCAGCCATGAGCATGCCGTAGCGGAGCGAGACCCTTAACGTTTCGCGGATACGGTCGATTCGCTCGGCCCCGAAATTCTGGGCGGTCAAGGCGAGGGTGGAAATATTCAGCCCCATGACCGGCAGCAGCGCGATTTGTTCTATGCGGGTACCGATACCATAAGCTGCTACGGCCTGCTCGCCATAACGGCCAACAAACCAGGTGATGATAAAGATGCCGAGTGAGACGGTCATCATATTCATGGCGGAGGGAAATCCCTGCCTGAAAAGCTCACGGAAATAACTCCAGCGCGGCCATAGATCGGTAATACGGAACGATGGCATGCTGCCTGTTTTCGACAGTTGGCTGAAAAGGTAAAACGCTCCGAAAAACTGGACAAGAACCGTCGCCAGAGCGATTCCGGCCAGTCCGAGCGCCGGGAACCCCGCGCCGCCGTACATGAACCAGGGATCAAGAGCCAGATTGAGAATAAAACCGCCGATCAGAAAATTACGGTACGCCCGGGTATTACCATGAGAATTTAGAATGGCATTCATCACGTAGTTCAGGAGAAAAAAGGAGCTGCCGGCGAAAATAACTTTCATGTAGCTCAGCGCAAGAGCAAGGTATTCGCCGCTGGCTCCCATGAGGATGAAAATATGCGGGGCCAGTGCCAACCCTGCGGCCGTCAGTAACAGTGCATGGAGCAGTGCAAATGAGAGTGATTGGGACAGATAGCGCCTGGCCTCGTCACGATCCTTGCGGCCGAGGGCGTTGCCGATCAGGGCTGTTGCACCGGTTGATACGCCGCTCCCGATCGCCAGGATGAGGAAAAAAACCGGGAACGAAAGCGACATGGCGGCCAGGGCAGTGGTCGAAAGTTGCCCTCCATACCAGGTGTCTACGACATTAAACATGGTATTGAAGAAAAAACCGGTTCCGGCCGGTATCGCAAGGCGTCGGACGAGCTCTGGGATTGGTGCGGACGTCAGATCGGAAGTCATGAAGACAGGGTAAGGGGTCAAGGGGCACGGGTCAAGGAAAAACAGTCAGCCGTTTTAGTTGAAAAATCCGAAAAAAACAGCTAAAATGGAACGCGTTTATATTTGTCAGATATATACAGTCGTTTTTTACTACTTTCTGGAGGCACTCATGAGCTTAATAAAGTTGTATGATACAACCCTGCGGGATGGCACACAATCTGAGGATATCTCTTTTCTGCTTGAGGACAAGATCCGCATCGCCCATAAACTGGATGATTTGGGAGTCCACTACGTTGAGGGGGGATGGCCCGGCAGCAATCCAAAAGATGTCGCTTTCTTTAAAGATATAAAAAAAGAAAAGTTGCATCATGCCAAGATAGCGGCGTTTGGCTCCACTCGTCGTGCCAAGGTGACTCCGGATAAAGACAGCAATATTATCACGTTGATAAAAGCTGAGCCGGATGCAATTACAATTTTTGGAAAAACCTGGGATTTTCACGTACGCGAGGCGTTGCGTATTTCGCTGGAAGA
>VFJM01000337.1 GCA_009886055.1 Geobacter sp.
ATGGAGAGAATAAATTAGTAGCTCCTCCAGACGAAAACCTATTCGAGAAATACGAGTACGTCAAAGAGAGTTAAAAGAACCAGCGGCAGTGGGCTAGGCAAAAAAAATGAAATTGATAATTCAAAAGCAGGAATGGCATTTGAATCAAACTGTTGTATCAAATACAACATTTGTATTGAAATCTAATTCCTAAGGTGTATAGTATGCTTAACGAACCGCTGAGGCCAAATGAAGCAAAGAAGTTAATTAGTTCAATACTGAAAGATGGATTTGTATCGTATTCTCAACCGCACGCAATGGAGCGCTTGGAAAAACATGGAATGTCCACTACGGATTGCATCAACATTCTCCGAAGCGGAACAGTTGAAGAAGCGGAGCATGAGTATGGCGAGTGGCGATATCGAGTCCATACCGGCAAAATGACAGTGATTGTTAGATTCGAGGTCGAAACCGAATTAATGATCGTGACAGCATGGAGAAAATGACATGAGATGCCCGGTTTGTGTGAGAGCAGAATTAGTAGAGCAGGCCCAGAATTACCATTACCGCGAGTGCGGCCTGGATAATGTAATCCTTGCAGGGATCACAGTAAGGACTTGTCCTGAGTGTGGTACACTGGCGCCTAGAATCCCCAAGATTGAAGCACTGCATGACTGCATAGCTCACGCACTCGTAAAGAAAGAAGAACGACTCACACCTGCTGAGATCGTCTTCCTACGGAAATCGCTTGGTTGGTCCGGTACTCTTTTTGCCGATAATATGCACAGCGACCGCTCCCAAGTCTCAAAGTGGGAGAGTGGAAAGGTCGTTATGAGCAAGGCAAACGAGTTACTACTTCGTGAAATGGTTGCTCGCGGCAAGAAGATCGAAGACTATAAGAGTATTGATGCCGCCCGGAAAGAGTCAAACAAGGTCGTATCTCTTTTCGTGAGGATAGATGAAGCTAAACGGCAGTGGACAGACGAGTGGAAAGAGGCGGCGTAGCTGATCGAAACACACAACGAAGAAAGGGGCCTACAACGCCCCTTTTTTTATCCGAATGTAAACGAATTTCCATCCAGGCAGAAGCAGCTAAAACCGCCGCTGTTTTCCCACACCGTTACCAACGCGCCCTCACCCCCCCTACCCTCCGATGATCCTGGAGCACCTGAAGGGGACAACCCCTCATTATTCACCATGAAGAGAAGATGATAACGTCAGAGACTTCAAAGAATCTATTTCAATAATGATCACGACACTGCGCAATCAGGAGGGTATCACCTTCGACTGAATACACCAAGCGGTGGCAGCTGTCTATTCTGCGAGACCAGAAACCAGCTAACTGATGCTTGAGTGGTTCGGGTTTGCCGATACCGGTAAAAGGTTCGCGCTGAATATCCCGGATAAGCAGATTGATGCGTTTGAGCATCGCCTTGTCGGTCATCTGCCAGTGGAGGTAGTCTTCCCACGCTGCGGTTGAGAACTTGATCGTCATTCTGTCAAATCTCTAATCTGTCCGCCTCCCGCACGTAGCTCCTCGACCGATTCAAGCAGCCGCTTTGCCCCTTGCGGATTCCGGAGTAGATATGCAGTTTCTTCAAATGCGTGGTAATCGTCAAGGGAAAGGATGACAACCGGTTTGCCACGCTGGCTGGTCACTACCACAGGAACGTGGTCTTCATTGACCGATCGCATGACCTCTGCCAGGTGCTGTCGCGTAAATGTATAGGTCAGAGCATTCATAACTATCGTCTCCTTGGTGAATATGTACATAACATAGTACATACTGGTTTAAATATCAAGAACGTTCCAACAAAACGCAACAGCGGTGAACCCGCTGTGCTCTCAGCCGTTACCAACGCGCCCTCAACAACCCCTACCCTCCGATGATCTTGACCAGCACCCGTTTGCGCCGTTTGCCGTCAAATTCCCCGTAGAAGATCTGCTCCCACGGACCCAGGTCGAGCTTTCCGTCCGTAACCGCCACCACTACTTCCCGCCCCATGATGGTTCTTTTGAGATGGGCATCGGCATTGTTCTCATAGCCGTTGTGATGATAACGGGAGTACGGCTTTTCGGGTGCCAGCCCCTCTAGCCAGGTTTCAAAATCCTGATGCAGGCCCGAATCATCGTCATTTATGAATACACTGGCCGTGATGTGCATGGCGTTGCAGAGCACCATTCCGTCGGTTATGCCGCTCTCCCGGAGACACTCGGCAACATCCGGCGTGATGTTGATCATCTCCCGGCGGCTGCTGGTTTCAAACCACAATTCCTTGCGATACGACTTCATACTACCCTCCCAGACTCTTGGTCACGACTTCGTACACATCTCGCGGAAGATCGGGGACAGCCTGAATCCGCTGCAGCTGCTGCTGCATCTGAGCACTCCTGACATCCTCAAAGCGCCGCCAGGTGGTCAACGGGGCGAGCAGCCGTGCGGAGACCTGCGGATTGACCGGAATCAGCCGCAGCAGCTGATCGGCCAGAAAGCGGTACCCTGCCCCCCCCGGATCATGGAAACGAACCTGGTTTCTCTGACTGAACGCCCCGACCAG
>VFJM01000129.1 GCA_009886055.1 Geobacter sp.
ACCTGTTCGTTGGTCCCTGGACCAAGTTCTCTGATGTTGACCGGGTCAACGACCTGCTGACCAAGTCCGGCCTCAGCTTCAAGAAAATTGCTGAAGTTCCCGGCAAGACTGTTGTCACCACCATCGGCACAACCGTGATCGACGGTCTGGATGCAAAAGCTATAAACGAAGCACTTAAAGCACAGGGTTATCCGGCCAAGGCAGATCCGAACAAGGTCAACTATCCGATGACCATTCTCATCCTGTTCATCTTCATGATCTATGTAACCGCCGCCTACGGCCCGATTGCAGCCTTCCTGGTCGAGCTGTTCCCGACCCGTATCCGCTACACCTCCATGTCGCTGCCGTATCATATCGGTAACGGCTGGTTCGGCGGCATGCTGCCACTGACGGCAACTGCAATCGTTGCTCTCAAAGGAGACATCTATTACGGTCTCTGGTATCCGGTTATTGTTGCTCTTATGACGGTAGTTGTCGGTGGACTCTTCCTGAAGGAAACAAAGGACAGAGACATCAATACCTACGAGCATGAGTAAGGTTTAAACCGCTGAAGTGGCTATTCAGGTCTAACAGCCTGAATAGCCATTGAAAACCGGGCCCGGCGGATGCTGCAATGTTCGCCGGGCTCTTCTTTCAACTATTTTCAGTGCTGGCAGAATATATGGCAGAAGGAGCCGGAATAGTGCAAGTTACCTGTTCAAATTGTAGTAGAGGACTGTCAGTAAATGCAATAAAGTGTCCTCATTGCGGTAAGTATCATACAAAAGCTCTTGTTAAATATGGATGCGCAATTATTTACGTGATTATTGTGACTATTGTGTATTATAAATGGGTGGCTATTAAATGATGTAACATTCAAAAAGTAACATAACAACGCACGAAAATTATCAGATTTCAGGAGGAGTACGTATCATGGGAAAATGGCTTGTTATTATTGTATTGCTTATTATCGGTGGAGCTTATTTCGTAATCAAGAGCGGCGGCGGTCTCGAAATGCAGCCTGAACATGCTGTTGAGGCACCAAAAGCTGGTGAGGCACATAAAGCAGGTGAGGCACCAAAAGCTGGTGAACCGGCAAAGGCGCCGACGGCTGAACCAAAAAAATAAACCGACTGGTTATCAGATCCAACGGTCTGATGACCAGCACATTTTAAGGGGTCTCCATGCAGACGGTCATGCTAGGTCTAAAATCTGTCCCCGGGGTAATGGGGAGTATGCTTTCGGATACTC
The DNA here is from genome assembly GCA_009886055.1 of Geobacter sp. GTDB lineage: Bacteria > Desulfobacterota > Desulfuromonadia > Geobacterales > Pseudopelobacteraceae > JACRCG01. Next base: position 1,231 of record VFJM01000129.1, read on the forward strand.
AGGGCAACGTGTTAGTACATTCATTCCCCCTTATTTTTGACCAGGGCACTCTCAATAATATTGCGGTGTTGATTTCTGATAATAGTCTTGGTCTTCAGGAAGCGACCGGTGATGTCAAGCTGATAGACATCCGCTATGAGCTTGGCAGGATTATTATCAAAACATTGCCGCGCTGTTTTGTAACCGTGCTCTGTGAGCCGGGAATCAATGTGCAGTTGTTGACAATAACCCTGAACGTGGTTATCAAAAAGCTCGAGAAATTCTCTGATGAACAATTTGCTGCACTTGCTCCGAAACCGGCCGATGTAGAGACCGCTCCCAAACAGGCGGCTGAAAAAGCAGCTCCTGCGCCCGAAGCGGTTAAAAAGCATTGGCTGGAGAGAATGCAGGATGGCTTTGAAAGTAAAGTAAAATAAATTGTTGGTCATACGTGTCTGAAAATTAATGCAAGAAGGATGAGCATGAAACATCTTTGTGTCTTTGGCGCGAGCGGACGAACCGGAGCAATTTTTATTAACACTGCTGTAGATCGTGGATACACCGTGACCGCCTTTTGTCGAAATGAATCGGATCGCCAGTATCTCCCTGAAAATTCCACCTGTATCGTTGGCAATATTCTGGACAGTGAACGTCTCGATCAAGCGGTTGCCGGTGCTGATGTGGTTATTTGTGCATTCGGACAGCGCGAGCCGTACAAAGACGTCTTCTGTGCTGATGCGACTGCCGGAATTACAGAGTCAATGAAAAAGAACGGGGTAGACCGTCTGATCTGCATTACAAGCGTATTTGCAGGTGATTGTACGATCAACCGGTCGCTTTTTATCAGAGTCATGGCGCGGTTAAATCGTTTTCTACGTGCAGCAGTTGCAAGCGATCGTGATGAGCAGGAGCGGATTGTCGAGGAAAGCGGATTGATTTGGACGGTTGTGAAACCGGCTGAATTAATGGATGAAAATGAGAAACCCCGCTTCGTCCATGGTGAAAACCTGATGATTGATGCGTATTCGCGTATTTCCCGGAATCACCTGGTCAATTTTTTGCTCGCTCAGCTTGAGAGTGACAAATATTCGTGCAAGAAAGTTGTTTTGAGATACTGAGCGGTTGTTGAATCCGTTTCAAAGCGCTGTTCGAGTTTAGTATGTTTTCATTTTTGATAATTCCTCGTGGTAATTTCCTTAAAATCTCTCTCACATCCCATCCTCGGTATCTTCCGGTAACCTGGAACCATTGTAGCTCCAATTAAACCATTAACTATTAAGACGGTATTGACCTGCTCGACCTGACAACGGTTACAGTACAGGGTGCATGTGCTGCGACCTGGCCCGAGACGCTCCCAAGCAGGGTACGCTTGGCCGAATCGGCCCGGGCACCCATGATAATCTGATCTACAAAGTTTGCACGTGCGTATGAGAGTATCGCTTCAGCAGGATGGGGGGACTCAAGTATGTGTACGCTCACTCTTCCCTCTTCAAGCTTCAGTGGTTCTGCCCAATGCCGGAGATCAACCATCCTTTGTAAATATTTGTTATTCCCTTTTTCATCCACGGTGTAATCAATAGTAATGAGCCCCTGTTTGAACACGTTCAGGCACGCAAGTCGCGCTCCCGGCTGGGTTCTGAGTATCCGGGAGACGGTCATCCGGAGTTCTTCGGCTAACGGTCCGGCTGTCTCGGCAAGGTCTATCGCAACGGCTACTATTGGTGCATCAGTACCATATCGGGATACAGTCAGTTCCACCGCCGGCGGGTTAAGATTTGATCTGAAACGGCGTTTAAGGACTGTCAAAAAATGATCCCGTAGAAACCGCGAAGACCGGGAAGTGAGCGTGACCTGATCGGGATTCTGCAGATCGAAGGCAAGCTGATTTGCGCTCGGATAGCGCCAGGCCGGATTAACTTCAAGACAGCGAAAAATGATTTCCTGCAGCCACGGCGGATAGTCGCTCCGCTGGTATCGCAGAGGTGTTGGATCCTGCCAGATTCGTTTTTTCAGGCCTGAAAGTCGCTGGGGATCTCCAAAGGGGCGGGTGCCTATGGAGAAAAAATACATCAGAACGCCAAGTGCAAATTGATCGCTTTTAGGGTTGCGCCGGTTTCCCAAAACCTGCTCAGGTGCCATATATGGTGCGGTACCATAGGGAAGGCGAAACTCCTCAGCCATAAAGTCAGGGAGTTCATCGTGGTGCGACAGTCCGAAATCGATCAGAACCGCTTCTCCGGTCGGACGGATCATTATGTTTGAGGGCTTGACATCCAGATGAACGACGTGTTGACGATGCAGATCATCAAGAGCAACTGCGATACGGGAACCGAGATCTATCACCTCTGCATACGACAGCGGTAGTTTGTCGAGGCAGGGTAATAAAGATTTCCCGGGAATCCGTTCCATGACAATATACGGCTGTACGGCGAAATCACCGTTGGCTACGAATCGTGGGACATGCGGGCCGGAAAGCCGCGAAAGAATCATCTGCTCCATCTCAAAGCTGACAATAGCCGCCGGATCAGCACCTTCGTCAAGCTTTGGAACTTTCATCAGGATGGGAAAATCAACATCCGGGTGAGTGACCTCCCAGAGGGCAGCCATGCCGCCGCTGTGCACCCGTTCACCGATCAGAAATCCATCCAGAGTGGATCCTGGTGCGATCCGTGCTTTTGTCATGGTGCTTACCGTCCCTTTTTCAGTCGTTCAGCCAGATAGTCCGGAAGTCCGGCTTCGCGAATTTTTGCAGCAGCACTCTCAACATCGTAGGGAACTCTCACGAAGGTAATTTCGTTTTTAACGGTATCCAGCAGCGCGTACGATGCCGCCGGGTTGCCATCACGCGGCTGGCCAATTGACCCCAACACGGTAAACCAGCGGCGATGCCGGGGGAGGGGTATTGAAACATTGGATACCGGTTGAAAAGAGGATATTTTCCCGGTAGCTGTGATCCCGTACAGAGCCGGACGGTGAACGTGCCCACAGAAAACCGATTGTGCGTCGCATGATTCAAGAGCTCTTTCCGCGGCTTCAGGGCTGTCAATATAACTCCACAGCCGGGCGTTTTGAACATTTGCATGGACAAAAAGTCGCTTATCGTCCTCAAAACTCATTGGCAATCCGGCAAGGAATTCACTGCCTTTTTTCCCGAGTTTTCCGCGAGTCCAGGACATTGCTATTTCGGCATCCTCATTCATCTCTTCACGTATGTCTGATACCGCTTGATCATGGTTTCCCATGAGTGCAATCGCACCGCCGGTCACAAGTTCCCTGACCTTGTCGAGTACCCAGACCGGATCAGCACCGTATCCGACGAAGTCGCCGAGTAATATCAGTTGGTCCGTGCCTCTGGTGCGCGCATCCTGAAGACAGGCTTCGAATGCTTCACGGTTCGAGTGTATGTCTGACATGAGCGCAAGTCGCATGATTTACAATTGTCCTTGATACGTGGAAACGAGTTTTCGGGTGCCAAAGATACCACTCAGAACCTTTTATCGTCAAAGCATTTTTGCTGAATTACAAAGGAGATTGCTGACCATACATGTAGTATGTTTGCAGATATTGACAATAATAAATATTTGCGTATAACAGTACATCAGCAGGTGTGATTATCGGGTATTGCTCAGCATAAGCCCTGTTTGCCAATCATCCGGGATGAACGTAATGAGCAGTAAAAAATCCATTGGCAACAAAACAGCAAAACAACCGTTTGCAATGTACTGTGGAAGAGGAGGAAAAAGATGCAATTAACGGCGAAACACCATGAGTACTGGAACAAGAACCTCGTAATCACTGCAATTCTTCTGTCGATCTGGTTTATTACCACCTTTGTTGTCGGATGGTTTTCCGGGGAATTAAACAACATCGTCATTGCCGGTTTTCCACTTGGATTTTACATGAATGCTCAAGGGTCACTGATTATTTATGTAGGTATCATCTGGTACTATCAGCACTATATGAATAAGCTTGATTTTGAATATGGCGTTCACGAAGGAGACGACTAATGAATAATGCTCCCAAACAGAGTAACAGGGCCTTTTTCAAACAACTTCAGGGTTACTACTCCTGGTACACTGGTGGTTTTTTCGCATTTCTCATAGTACTTGCCATTTGTGAACAGTTGGGAATGTCCCGTGCAACAATGGGCTATATTTTCCTGTTCGCCACTGTCGGTCTGTATGCAGGTATCGGTATCATGTCCCGCACCACAGACGCTTCCGAATATTACGTCGCCGGTCGACGTGTTCCGGCTCTTTTCAACGGTATGGCAACCGGTGCGGACTGGATGAGTGCAGCCTCCTTTATCGGCATGGCCGGTACTCTCTATCTGTCCGGATTTGACGGTCTGGCCTTTGTTACCGGTTGGACCGGTGGTTATTGCCTGGTTGCGATGCTGCTGGCACCTTATTTGCGTAAATTCGGCCAGTTCACGATTCCTGACTTTCTTGGCGAGCGTTATGGCGGTAACGTCGTCCGTTCGATTGGAATATTCGCTGCGATTCTCTGCTCGTTTACCTATGTTATTGCGCAGATCTACGGTGTTGGCCTGATCACCAGCCGCTTTACCGGCCTTGAATTCGGTACCGGGGTGTTTGTCGGCCTGGCAGGCATTCTGGTCTGTTCCTTTCTGGGCGGTATGAAAGCGGTAACCTGGACGCAGGTGGCACAGTACATCATCCTGATAATTGCCTATCTGACGCCGTTGATCTGGCTGTCAGTCAAGCATACCGGTAACCCGATTCCCCAGATCGCTTACGGCGGGGCACTTGCAAAAGTGACCGCTCGTGAAAAGGTTTTGAACGCCGATCCGAAAGAGCTGGAAGTCCGGGCCATCATGAAGGGGCGTGCCGATATTGCCGTTGCAGCACTTAAAGAGCCGGACACCACTTTCACCAAAGAAAAAGCAGGCCTGGAGGCAAATCTCTCTTCTCTGAAAGCGGCAAATGCTCCGGCCGGCCAGATTACAAAGGCTGAAAAAGTGATCGCCGACTATCCGAAAGATTTGGCGGGCGCTAAATCACGGTGGGCAAAGGAGAAAGGCCTGGCGGTACGTGCAGAACCAATTTTCCCCCACGCACAACCGTTCAAAGGCAAGGATCAGGCAGAAAAAGATAAATCCCGCCGTAATTTTTTGGGAATCGTGTTCTGTATGATGATTGGAACCGCTTCGTTGCCGCACATCCTGGTTCGTTACTATACGACCCCATCCGTCCGCGAAGCCCGCAAGTCGGTGTTCTGGTCGCTCTTCTTCATCTTCCTGTTGTACTTTTCGGCACCTGCTCTGGCGGTTCTGGCCAAGTACGATGTCTATCACTTTCTGGTCGGTTCGCAATACGCCGCACTGCCGGCTTGGGCTGCCAGCTGGGCCAAAATCGACCCGACGCTGCTGTCATTTACCGACTTCAATGGTGACGGTATTGTGCAGTTGGCTGAAATTGTTCTCGGCACCGATATCATCGTTCTGGCAACGCCGGAAATTGCTGGCCTGCCTTACGTGATATCAGGTCTGGTTGCTGCCGGTGGTCTCGCTGCGGCACTTTCAACGGCTGACGGCCTCCTTTTGACAATTGCCAACGCTCTTTCTCACGACCTGTACTACAAGATGGTTGATCCCTCGGCTTCGACAGCCCGACGGGTAACCATTTCAAAAGGTCTGCTCCTCTTTGTTGCCCTTCTTGCGGCGTACGTAACGTCTCTCAAGCCGGGTAATATACTTTTTCTGGTTGGTGCCGCCTTCTCGCTGGCTGCCTCGGCATTCTTCCCTGCGCTGGTCTGCGGGGTCTTCTGGAAACGAGCCAACAAATGGGGCGCTATTGCCGGAATGATTGCCGGACTCGGGATGGCAATGTTCTATATGGTGCGCACGTATTCTTTCTTCGGCGGAGTGCCGGCCAACGAGTGGTTCGGCTTTTCACCGATCTGTGCCGGGGTTTTCGGTATGCCGCTTGGTATGGCCGTGCTGATTATCGTGAGTATGATGACAGAGCCGCCCCGCCGTGAGATCCAGGAGTTTGTCGAACATTGTCGCTATCCGAATCTGGAAAGCGACTTCATCACCAAAAGGTCCTGATACCGGTACCATAGATGAAACAAGGCCCGCTGCCGCGGGCCTTGTTTTTTGCCCAGAAGGCCCTCAATATTTCAACATGGGTATTCAATGAAGATATTCAAGTGGCTGTATTTCATCCAGGCCCGCATCCTCCAGATGTTCAATAAACATGACCGGGCCATCGAGCTTTTTAACCAGGCGCTCCGGGAGGATCCGGCCTTTGTTCTGGCGCTCAATTGTAAGGCTCATTTGTACGCCCTGCTGAACTGGATGTCGCTGGCTGAAGATTGTTTCAAGGAATCATTGCGCATAGTCCCGAATGATGCTGTGACCTGTTTCAACCTCGGGTATGTCTTTCAAGCTGAACGGAAATTCGAGAAGGCAATAGCGGTTTTTCAAACCGCGGTAACTATTTCATCCCGACTGGACCGGGCTTGGTTCGGCATGGGGCTCTGTTATGCCGAGCTTGGCAGGCATGATGATGCGGCCCGATCACTTGAGAAAGCCGCAGAAATTCAGCCACTCAGTCCGTATCCCCTCTATCATCTGGGAATGGCTTATTTTACGCTTGGTCACCGGGAAAAAGTTGATGGAGTCATTGCGAAGCTGAAAGGTTTTGATCCAAAGGTGACCCGCAGACTGATAGAAGACACGACTTCCCCCGAGGTGCGGTGATGCTGCTGTTCATTCTGATGTTCAAAGCGGTCGTCGAGGTAGCGCTGTTCGCTTTTATCGGACAAGGAATCCTGTATATTATTGCCGGTGCCAAACGTGAGAGTAATTTTGTCTTTACCCTGCTTAAACTGATCACCGCTCCAATGGTGTATATCGTCCGCTTTATCTCGCCCCGAATTATTCTGGATCGACATATCCCGTTGGCAACGTTTCTGTTTCTCTGTACACTCTGGCTTGGTCTGACAGTGGCCAAGGTACAGATTCTCCTGCAGACAAAGTGAGTAACCTGTTCGAAATTTGAAGTGTAACGGTGAGGGTAAAACTCTATGATTGTCATACTTATCGGCAT